>NZ_VMLJ01000028.1:0-113283 GCF_013276615.1 Streptococcus sp. 1621 | reverse complement strand
GCAAATTTGAACAGCAAAACGCTAAATTTTTATTTGAAAAAAGACAGTAAAAAATCACTTCCTGTGCTATACTGTAATTGAATTTTTTTAGTTTTAGCGTTAGAACTGTTTCCTCAGTCCTATCGCCTTTTCTTTTTGATAAGTCTGTTTGGTGGAGAGTAGTTTGTAAATGATTCTGAGAATCTTATGAGCACAAGCAATAATCGCCTTCATCTTGCTTCCTCTTTGGGAAATTCGATTGTAAAAAGAAGAAAAAGCTGGATCCTTAGAATGTGCTACAATTAATCCCGACATGGTCAGAGCCTGTTTGATATATCGATTTCCTTGCGTAATGTGTGAGGATTTTTTAATGCCAGCACTCTCATAAGATCCTGGGCATAGTCCAGCCCAGGATGCTAAGTGTGCATCGGATGGAAAGGCTGTAACAGTTAGTCCAATCTCAGCTAGAATAGTGGCAGCACAGTTTTCATTCACACCAGGAATGGTTTGAAGTATCCTATTTTCCTCAGGGAAACTCCTTTTCGATGTAGTGTTGAATCTCATCGGTCAATTTTTCAATGAGTTCCTGATACATCTGATATTCCTCTAAGCTCTGGTCTAAGAGGAAGCGATCTTCTAGTGACAACTTTCCTTCCATCGCTTCAACAAGTTCTTCTGGACTTGCTTTCACTCGCTTTTGGATACAAGGGATAACAGATTCTACAGTAATGCTTTCTCCGTTAATAAATAATTTTAAAAGTGATCGCCCTGTCTTAGAAAAAATATCAGAAAGATAACTTGTTAGCTTGATATTAGCCCGTTGTAAGAGATTGTGAATTTCATTTTTGACTTGAGTTTGACGCTGCTTGTAAGAACGCATGCGACGTGTCAGTAAACGAAGCTGTACTACTTCAGGAGCAGGGATATAGGAAGGTTCAATTAGTCCGCAACGGCCGAGTTGAGCAATCCATTCGGCATCTTTCATGTCTGTTTTTCGACCAGGCACATTCTTGATATGTTGAGGATTAGCAAGTACCAAGACGAGATTAGAATCTGAAAAGATATTAAAGAGAGGGAGCCAATATTGCCCAGTACTTTCAAAAAAGACATGTGTGACATGGTTTTCCACCAACCAATCTAAGGCATTGTGAAGAGCTACAGTAGTTGTCCCAAATTTCTTCTGAATTTTCTTTGGCTTATTAGTATCTAGTGGATCATCTAGAATACAACAAACAATGGATTTTTGGTGGACATCAATACCACAACACGTTTCAATCATGACTTCCATTATAAAAACCTCCTGTTAACTATTTGAACAATAGAACAAGAGGCTACTAGTAAGATATTTTTATGCTCAAGGCATATTCGAGTTATCTCATGACTCTTGTTCATCCAGTTTTTTTAACAGGCTAGGAAAAGCCCTATTAGACACCACGGATTTGTATTGTTTATCTTCATTATAAGCTAAACTTCTTTTTCTGTCATGAGTTAGCAGGCTCTGCCTGCTTAGAGTTTTTTTAGTCCTTATTTGTGATGGTCTTTCAATAGCGCCTCAAACTCAGCCACAGTCATACCCAACTGCTGACTGGCAACCTCAGATAGCAGCAGACCTTGGCGAACGAGATTTACTAGACCTACTTTTAATCCCTCTTCAATGCCTTCCGCTCTAGCTGTTTCCAAGGCATAGTCCTGCGCTAACAAGGCCTGTTCTTCTCGCATACGTAGTTGGCTAAACATCTTCCTGTCCTCCTCGGACCAGCTCTTGTAGTCTAGCAGTTGGTCTGCTTGGCTGATGGCTCGCTCGGGTTGCTGGGTAAAGGGCTTATTCCCGAAAAACTCCAACCATGGTTTACGAACCTTGTCTTTGCTGGTTTCTCTGTATTTTTTTAGTTCCAAGAATGCCATCTTGACTAGATGGTTTTCTTGTCCATTGTTTGTGATGGTTAAGACCTCACCTGTCGTGTCCTCTCGCATGCTGAAACTGTGGAAGGCCAAATCATCTGAAAAGTAATTGCTGTCCACGATTGCGATAGCGTATACTGGTGCGATATGTTTGTAACTCTGGTGGGTATCATCTTCTCGTTGGCGAATTTTTTCTAGGTTTTGATTAACCTGACTACATAGGTAAGCCCATAGGCGATTGATGAAAAAATTCTGATGATGAACCTGAATCTCAATAATAACTTGCGTACCATTATCCAACTCCGCCAAGACATCTATGCTAGTGTAGAAATCTTGGGCTGAATAAGGCAGGGAAGGTAGTACATGAATATTGCTCCCCTCCAAAATGGTTACATTTTTGGCAGGCAAGTCCAACATATCGCGGATAAACTGACAAGTGATTTCTGGGTTGCTAAAGATTTTCTTAGCAACCAAATCATTGGTCGGGCTAATGCCCGGATGTCTTAAAGTCATCCATTTCCTCCTTCTATTATACCATATTTTTAAATCTAATTTTGCTAGATTCGATGGTTCTATCTATTTATTCGAAAAGGAAATGAATTGTGAAGATATTTTATCTCGTTTCAACTAAAATATGAGCTTGATCAATCAGTTGTCCATCAACAGTCAGATTTAGATAGAAATCTAAAGTCTTATCGGCAGCAAAATACAGGGTTGGTAGGCACAAATCTTTTTTTCTTTCCCCTGCTTGGAATTGAAGGACTTGAATCTCATCCTGATAGGCGACACCATGCACACCTGTCCCCGGTTGAATCGAAATCTTAGCCTCTAAAGAGGAGCCACTTTCGCTACGTTCAATCCTAAAATGAAGAGCCTCTCCCTTTGTCACAGTTAAACTTTTTTCTGCAAATGCTAGTTCCTGAACAACTTCTTTTTTTGATAATCCAGGAGTTTTATAGAGGGAAATCTTGGTCAATACAGGTAAATCCTGTGACTCTGTAATCATCACGCGCACCTTCTGTGCCTCTACTAGTGGACCTCGCAAGAGGCGCTTATGACCAACTGTGAAGCCCCTGGCAAACTCTTGCCAGACGCCGTCCACCTCTACTTGCACATGAAAAGCAGCGATTCGTTGCCCTAACTTCAAATCTTCTCTTAACTCAATTACATCAAAAGTTTTAGGTGACCCTAACTCAAGTTCTAACTGGATTGGCAAGCCTACGTCGCTTGCCCAAGAGCTGGTCCTAAGGCCATCTGTCAAATGGTGACAGGCAAAGTCTGTGGAAAGAGCTGGACCAGATACCTCAGATCCCAGAGCCAAATCTTCTTTATAGAGCTCATTGCGATAGGCCGCAAATTCATAGAGACGTTCAATATCCTTTGCATCAAAGAGCCCATCTTGATTCGGCGGAATATTAAGCAAGAGTGGAGTTCCCCGACCCACCGAGTGAAAGTAGATTTCGACCAACTCCTCAAGTGACTTAGGATCCTGCTCTTCATGGTAAAACCAGCCCGGTCGAATGGAAACATCTGCCTCACCAATTGAAAAAATCGTGCCCGAGGGATCTCCGTGCTGAAGATAGTCCAGCTCTGCTTCTGTTCCTAGTTTATTAGGATTCACCTTTTGCCACAGGGGATCACCTGCATACCCTCGTTCATTGCCAATCCAGCGTATACTGGTATCTTCTGTTGAAAAAATTAAGCAATCTCCCTGCAGTTCACGAATGGTTTCAAACCATTTTTCAAATTCATAATTGACCTTTTGAGCGCCCTCTCCTCTAGCTCCATCCATCCAGACCTCAGCAAATTTTCCTGCATTACCATAAGCAGGATTTGATAAGATTTCCTGCAGCTGAGCCAGATAATAGGCATTATAGTCTGCTTCTCGGTCCACATGATAGAGGGGACTATGAGCATCCCACGGCGATAGGTAGACCCCCATATCCATATCAAACTCTGTGGCAGCTTGGGATACTTCAAGGAGCAAGTCCCCCTCTCCATTCCTCCAAGGGCTGGCCTTGACCGAATAATCTGTGTGAGCTGTCGGATAAAGGACAAAGCCATCATGGTGCTTGACCACCAAAATCAACTTTTTGAAGCCCGTTTCCTTGAGCACGCGAACCCACTCACGTGCGTCTAACCTTGTCGGGTTAAAGCGTGCAGGATTCTCCTGACCTGTCCCCCATTCCTGGTCATAAAAGGTATTGGGACCAAAATGGATAAAGGCTGCTAGTTCATCCTCTAAATAAGCTAGCTGGGTCGAACTAGGCAAGGGCCCATGCGGTTTTATTTCTCTTACCATACTACTTCCTATCTACATTTTTCTTAACTTTTTTGGCATGCACTTGCAATTCTGTTAACGCTAGTGGATTTACCAAGTTTTCAAATCGAAGACGAAGGGCATAGGTTTCTACCTTGTCAAATTCAAAACGAAGCTCTTCAGCCTTGTCGCTTGAAACTTTTCGGATAGCTGATACAGGTCGCCAATTCTCCTCTTGTTTGAGCAGGGAATCCTTATCCAAATGATTGGGAGTCCGAGGCAAGCTAGGCTCATTCCCTACATAATAATCAATAAAAGTAGGCTCCATCGCCACGTATTCTTGATTCTCAACATAATACAAGGTCACATTATCCACAAATCGCGGTTTTAAAATCCCTGCATCTCCAAAAAGAATGCCCACGCTAGCTTGATCTGACTTAGCAATCCAAGTATTGGCTGTCGATTTCTTCCGAGAAATGACCTTGTCATTGAGGTAAGAGACTGGGTGATTCAGCTCTGAGTGGGAAGCAAAGACCAGAGGCAGATTGGACCCTGTCCATTGATTGGAAATGACTTCCCCATCTACACTGGCATCTGTCACATGAATAGTGACTGTTGCCGGCCACTCACAGCCCGCTACTTGTCCTGTGAGCACACATTCTCCTACCTGATCATAGATTTGAGGATTGAGTTCATCCCAAGTCACCTTGGCCGTATCTCTTCTGCCATCTGATAAGACTAGTTTAACTCGGTCTGGTAAGTGTGGAGCTTCCTTGACAAGCGTCCAGACCCTTTCAGGCTCAATAGCACAAATCCCTTGAACACAAACCTGAGCAGAAGCCTTTAAATCCAAACCCTCTAGCTGACCAGATACCATAAATTCATGAAATTTTTCCAAATCTTCTTTAGGAATTTCCTCCCAGACAACCTTGACTCGTTTTGCATCGCCTGACTCATAGTCCACCAAGACCGAGGACGGAAGCTGTGGATAAGTCCCCTTAGCTGTATACAAGCGAAGTGGTCGTACAGAAACTGCCTGCCCTAGTGAGCTATTTTCTGAGACCTGCAAATGAGTTTGATAGGTCTTTCCTTGATAAATGGCGCGAATAGCCAAGTCCCCTGCAGACAAGCAATGAAGCACTCCCTGCTTGATAATGGCGTGGGCACTGCCACTCATCTCCCAAATCACTTCACTATTCCCCACCTTGTTCACAGGGTTATCCACAGTTTGTGGATAAAGTCCAATGGCTGGGGAATCCCCTTCTTGTAATTCTGCCTGCTTGTTCACTCGAATCTCAAACAAGCGCTTATTTTTCACTGGTTGGGTAGCCAAAGCCTCTCCCACTAAGAGATCAAAACTTGCTGGCTCTAGCCCTCTGGCACTGGCCTTTACTCTGACTAGACCTGCCTGCTCCAAGCTCTGAACTAAGAGGACACCTCTGCCATGAAAGGCTTTCCGCTTAAACCGACCATTTTTCTGAGCCTTGTAACGTTCATGACTGGCCTGCCTGCCATTATCCACACCTACAATGCGAGCAGGGCCTTCAATTTCAAAATGAAGCTGATTGGAAGCAGTCGGAACCCAATTTCCATTCTTGTCCAATACATCAAAATAGAGATAGAGGAGGTCTTGCCCATCTGGCTCCAGTTGTGATTTCTCGGCATGTAACCCAATCTTAGCAGGCTTACCTGCAGTCACCACCCTATCTTCTGCCACAAGCTGACCTTGACGGTCATAAGCTACAGCACGCAATTCTCCCGGTTGATAAGCCAAACGCCATTCAAGATAGAGTTGGCCAGAACCTTCTCCCTCTTGGTATTTTCTACCGCCTGAAGTCCATTTTTCCTGAAAAGTCTTTCTGCCTTGGGATTTCCCATTGAGAAATAGCTCTACTGAACCAGCATTTGAATAGACTCGAACAGGGATATCCCCATACTTATCCACAACTTGTTGATAACTCTTGTGGATTTCCCAATTCCAGTGAGGTAAGATATGAACCATAGGCTGCTGATCTAGGTCCACCCACTGACTTTGGTAAAGATAATAGTCATTTTTAGGAATCCCTGCCGTATCCACGATCCCAAAATAGGAACTCTTTACAGGCGTGTCATTTTGATTGTGCCAAGGAGTCGGCTCACCTATATAGTCCACTCCTGTCCAGATAAACTGACCCGCATAGTCTAGCCGATTTCTATCTGCTATCCAAGAAGCCGTCGCCGTCTTCCCCCAAGGAACCCGATCATTGCCATAGTCTGACTGTTCAAAATTCCGCACGTGGCGATTATCCCCAACCCATTCCTTAGCTGGGCGAAAATAGCTATCACGCGTTCGGGTAGCCGATGAGGTTTCAGACCCGTAAAGTCGCCACTTGGGATGTCTTTTACGAATCCTATCAATATTATCTTCCGAGTAATTCAAGCCTACCACATCCAGCAAATCAGCAATCTTTTCATGACCTCCAGAACCATCTCCAAAGCGGAACTGGTCCATTCCCATGGTCACAAAACGGCTATCATCAATCTCATTGACCCTTTCCAGCAAGCGTTTAATAGTTTTCAATGAATGGGCATCGCCATTTGCTTCGCTGACTTCATTTCCCAAGGACCACATAAAAATCGCTGGATTGTTCTTGCCACGCTCAATCATAGTGCGCAAGTCGTAATCTGACCAGAAATCGCCTGCTTTCGCTTCTGGATGAGTCGCTTCTTCCTCAAAAAAGCGACCATAGTCATATTCTTTCTTGCCTCCATACCAGGTATCAAATGCTTCTTCTTGAATAAGTAGCCCCATTTTAGCAGCCACATCTAGCAAGATACTACTAGCTGGATTATGGGTGATTCGAATCGCATTGACGCCCATTTCCTTCATCTGGCGCAATCGTCTCTCGGCAGCTGACCTGTTTTCCACAGCTCCCAGAGATCCATAGTCATGGTGCAGACAAACTCCATGAATCTTCAACCAGCGACCATTTAGAAAGAAGCCCTTATCCGCTTGCCAATCTATATAGCGGTAACCAAAGCTCTCCTCTTCTTCATCAACCAAAATGCCATTTTTATAAAGGCGAGTCTTCAACTGATAGAGATGAGGATGGTCAATATCCCAAAGCAAAGGTTGGAAAATTGATATGGCTTGTTGGAAAGAATATTTGTCCCCAGACTCAATCACTAGAGAGTCTGTCGCCTGCCAGTCTGACAGCTGTTGTCCATCATACCAGATACTCTGTTCTAAATATACCGACACAGACTGAGGCCCATCATTTGAAACTTTACTTTCAAGCTGAGTTTCCACCCATCCATCTCTTTGCTCCTTGAGCTTGGGACTTTCTATCTTAATCCCATATAAATCCAGATGCACCAAATCTCTAATCAATAATTTTACTTCTCGGTAAACACCACTGCCCGAATACCAACGACTGCTAGGTTGCTTATTTTCCACAAAAACCGCAAGCTGGTTGGCTGTCCCATCGTTTCTTAGATAAGAGGTGATATCATAAGAAAAGGGTGTATAGCCATTGGGATAATAGCCCAGCACTTGCCCGTTAATATAGACTTGGGCATTCATGTAAACCCCGTCAAACAACAAACGCACCGATACAAGACTGGCATCTTCTTCCAAGTAAAACTGCGTCCGGTACCAAGCCTGACCCCCATTTAACTGACCACCCTCATTTTGCGCTGGCGAATAATGGTCAAAATCATTGTAAATACTCCAGTCATGTGGCACTTGAATGGCCTGCCAATTTCCCCTCTGAAAATCCGGTGCCAAGGCCTCTTCCTTCCCCATCTCTTGGCTAAAAAACCAGTGATTTCGTAAAACTTCTTCTCTTCTCATACAAGCATTCCTCTTTAAACGACTCGATTTACTTGACTATAGCACAAAACAAAAGCGCTTTCAAGACTTCCTCTATCACTCCCTAAATACTCAGAAAAGATTCTATAATTTGTGGAAAAGTCTGAAAATCACTCCATATTCAAGCAAACTAATAAAGTCAAACCTTACAAGAGCGCAAAAAAACACCTCTCTGAATGTTCATTCCAGAGAGATGTCCCTTTTGTCTTAACTATTGTAAATCGATTGTCTAAAGTCATCTGAATCTTTGAGATAAGCTTTATAAATCGCTTTTTTCAGTTTTTGAACGGGTGTTTCGATAAATTTAAACTTTTTAGCCGTTGTGTTTCCTGCTTTTATCTGGGCTAGTTCAGCTAAAACAGCTTTATTCATAAGCTCTTGTAATTTTTCTTTACTATCAATCACTTCTTCTTTTCCGTTGTAATTTATAGTAATTGGTTTTAACTTACCTAATTTCTCAACACGCTCAGTTATTTGCTCTTTTTTGAAAGCTGCGTAAGATTTTCCTAAAATGTTATCGAAAATATATTTATCAGATAGCGGTTTGCCTTCTTCTTCAGCTTGGTTTTTGTATTGATTTGACACATAAGGAACAAATCCTTCATAATAGCCCAAAGCTCCCATAAGTTCAAAAGCTTGTTTTCTAAAGGTGATATCCCCACTCATACCAGAGTCATTTTGACTAACACCATAAATGGTATCAAACATATCCACTAAATAATACCCATTAGCTTTTACATCACCTGTTGCATAAAATCCATTTATGATATAACGATTAACTAAAATATTATTGTCAATCAGACTATTGATATCCGATAGATCTCTCGCTTCATCTAGTGTAATTTCTGAGATTTTTTCACTGTTATGCGTAGCTTTAACCGCTGGATTTTTATATGTTACTGTCGCTCTAGTTCCTGTCGACGCAATTGGTGTTATTTTTTTGAAATATTTAGTTTTATCTTCTGCTGTAAGTTGTTTTGTTGCTTCCGCTTCTAAATAATCTAAACTATATAACACATCAAAACTTCCATGCATATAAGATTTCAAATCTGCAGCTGTTTTGAATCTATCTGGTGTTTTGTTGTAAAAGCCATTTTTCTTACTTTCATCGTAAACGAAGTTTAAGTTGAAATATGTATCTGTCTCTGGTGTGTATGAATTCTCGAAGATTCCTCTAGCATAAAACTCTGCCGCTGTACCATCTCGACGACCATGATTATTAAACAGTACTGTTCTGTCTAATAAATGCGTCATTTCGTGAGAGTAAGTCGCTGAACCTCTATCATCCAGAACTCTATCTATGAAGTAACGGACACCCACTCCATTCGCTTCTGCACCTACATTTTGCGATGGTGAATATAGCCCTAATGGCGTCATAAAGTCCTTAACCCCTTTATCTGCTGTAGGACCTGACTCTTTAGACCATGTTGTCGCTATTCCAGCAAACTCATTAGGCGTATATTTTTTCATCGTATCTACAATCACTCTACTTGTAACTAATTTAGAACGATTTTCTTCTTTTGTTATTCTGTATAAAGTGTCAACATAATTAGCCTGTCTTGTCGCAGTTAATTCTATCAATTCTTTAACCTTATTAAGCTCTTCGGTATACTTAGCTTTATTTGTTTTCTTTAAAGAAGTATCCATATACGTTCCGATGTTTCCGTAGGTTACCGTCGCTATGTTAGTTATAGCATACACGCTTGGTTCTTTAATATTTACCAAACCTAATAATGTAGCTACATTTTGTTGTCTTCTACTTTCAATTTGAAGATTTTCAGCTCCATATTTCTCAGGAGGAGTAGTTAATTTTGTATATAAGTCTACTTTTTCATCAGTTTTTTCTTTCGAAGCTTTTTCAACTACGATAGCTTTAGTCGCTTTCTTCAACCACGTATCACCATCCATATTAGTGAATGTAGTTCTGTTGTAATCTAGGAAATCTAATAATGTTGGTTTATCTGTAATTTTACCAAAGTATTTCTCAAATGTTTTTGGACTATTGGTTAATCTTAATTCATCATAACTCATAGACCCAAGGTGTGTTAACCAATCTAAAGCAGTAACCTCTTTCTTACCAAATGAGCTTGGATTATAAGCTAGAATATCACGGATATTGGTATCTCCAAAATCAATATTATAAAAACGATTGATATAGGATAATCCTAGTAATATTTTCTCTTTATTAGCTTCAATATCACCTTTTACTTTTTCTCTATTTTGTTGATTGTCACCTAAAATACTCAAGGTATGCGCCGCAACTTTTTTCAAACTAGCTTCTAAATCGGTTTTAGTCGCATCGAGTATTTCTTTAATCGATAATTTTTCAAGATATTCTTTTCGTAGAATTTCTCTTACTTCATCATCCCTTATCTGCGGCTGCGTTTTTTTCAACTCACTGCGTTTTTTATAAAAATCGCGGTCTATTTCTAAAGCCGGCGGAGTTAGTTGTGCTTTAAAGTTTTCATCTGTTAAGAAGTCTACAGACTTCATTTCTCTACTAGCTTCCGTCACATCCACTGCATTTTCTAACTCGCTATTTTCTGGCAATAGATGTGGTTTGTCTTCTTTAGTACCAACCAAGATTACTTTTTGTCGCATAGCTTTAGTTGTTTCAGTCTTCTCTACTGGATTTGATAACTCTCCTGTCTCCGGATTAACTTCATAAGTTTTAGTGACGGTTGTTTCCCCTTGCTCACCTGCATCTTCAACTACTTCTTTTCCTTTCGGAAGTTCAGGAACGTCTTTTTTCACCTCTGTAATTTCTATAGGTGATACTATCTTTTCTACATTTCCAACTTTTACTATTTTGTCTTTAGCTGGAGTGTTTTCTGTTGTAGTTTCTTCTGAAATAGCTCCTGTTTCTTGATTTACTGTGTATTTTGTAGTTGATACTGTACGCCCTTTTTCACCCGGTGTTTCTACTTTTTCCTTATAACTTAGCGTCTCATCTGCTACATATCGTGTTTCAAACGGAGTATCCTTTATTTCAACCTTAGACTTAGTTCCTACTGCCGTTATTTTCGCCTGCATTGACTTAGCGACTTTTGTCGTTACAGTCGGCTCAGTTAAGTCTCCTGTTTGTTCATTTACTTTGTAAACTTTTATTGTTGTCGTTTCTTCGTCCTGACCCTGATTTCTGACTTCTTTGACACCTTTATCAAGTGACTCATCCGCAACAAACTGTTCACCTCTTTTGACTGTTGATCTTGTTTCTTCTACATTCCCAACCTTAACAACTCTATCTACTGGATGTTTTTCTATCTTTGTTGAAGTGTTTTCTACTATTTTCCCAGTACTTTCATCAAAACTGTAAGAAGTAGTTGTCACTTCCTTACCATTTTCGCCTACTACTTCTACTCGTTGCTCTTTGTAATTTAAGGCTGGTGAAGCTTTATATGTTGTTTTATATTCCAATACTTTTTCTTTAGTTACTGGACTTGGGACAGTTGGTTTCTTCTGAGAATCTGACTGATCTTGAGGAGCTAAGGGGTCAGGCTGAGCAGTTGGTCCTGGTTCGTTTCCTTGACTTGGGTTGACCTCTGGAGATGGAGGCGTTTGTTCTGGTTGTTTTTGGGGTTCTTGTGGGGCAGACTCACCAACATCTTTTACCCCCTCAACTGAATTCTCCAGCTGGTTCTCCTCACCCTTTTGTTCCGCAGGAGATTGATCTTCTTCGCGTCCTGATTCCACGACTGGGCTTGCTGGATCAGAATCTTTGGTCTCAGCAGTTTCTTTAGAGGGTTGCTTAGACTCAGTACCTTGTTGGGCAAGAGTTTGATTTTCCTCACCCCCTGATTCCACGGCTGGGGTTGCTGGATCTGGTTGCTTCGGCTCGGCTTCGGGTTTGTCAGGTGTTTGTTTCTCGCCTGGTGTTGCTTCTGTACCCGGCGTTTCTTCTGCTCCTGGTCTTGGTTGTCCTATTCCATCAGCTGGTTTTGTCTCTGTTTCATTCTCTACTATTGGAGTTTTTTCAGGTTGAACTGGTCTACCTTCCTCAGATTTTGGTGCAACTTCTTCCTTAGTCCCAACTGCAATCACCTTGTCCACCGGCTCTTTTGTAATTATATTTTCTATAACTTTACTAGATTTTTCCCCATTAACGATAGTGACTTCCGTATAGATGGTGCGTTCACCAACAACACCTTCTTGAACAACTTTAGTTTGCCCTTTAGCTAAGGTTGCATCTTCTTGTTCTATCGTTTGGAAAGCAACCTCCTCTGTAGTGACTAGCAATTCTGGTTTCTCTACTGTGGCATTTAACACACCTTCCTCAGGACTTGTTTTATAATCACTATTATCTTCTGCTTTCGGTTGTTCTACTTGGGGATTTCCTGCAACTTCTTCCTTAGTACCTATAGATCCAATTTCAGCAGGAGCTTGTTTGCTTGCAGGAGCTTCAACAATTTTCTCAACTGCGTAGGATGGTTGAGGAGATTGCACAAGATCTTCAGTCGAGCTAAAATGAGATGCAGTCTGTGGTACAATCTTCTTAGATTGAGGTTCTGAACTGTCCTCCTTTTGAGATAATGCTGGCGACTCTACTTTATCAACAGAAAGTTCCTTGCTACCACTATCTCTTACCAAATAATATCCCGTAAATTCATATCCTTGGACTGTTTCAGGACTTGGTAAAAACTGACCTTCTACTCTCTTAACAAGGGCTGGTTGCAATTCTACCAGATTTTCAAAAGCAGAGATGGATGCTCCCCATCCACCAACAGCAAAGACGCTCACAAGGAAGTAAGACGCTCCCTTTTTTCTCTTGATTAAAGTGAAAGAAAACAATAATAATCCTGCTCCCAAGATAAACATCCCATCATTAGAAAAAAGACCTGTTTCTGGTAATCTTGTAGCCAATTTTCGATAGACAAAATAGTATTCTTTTCCCTCTTTTACCTCAATCTTATTTTCTTCAAACCATTGCAACTCAGATTTCAGCTTTTCAGATAAATCCTGCTCATCCAAATAATGACTTGAAATTAGTTTTGAACTCATTTCTGTAGCCTGTACAGGCTGAGCACCCATACCAGCAAAAAATAAACTCGTTCCTAGCAAGACCGAGCAAGCTCCTATTGCATATTTCCTCAAAGAAAAACGCTGCTTTCTCTCGAATTGATATTCTTTCATCCCATCTCCCATCATTCATTATTACTGTATATTTAGTATATCAGAAATAGTCTGTATTCACAAATCTTTCTAGTTATTCTCTTATCATTCCTAATTAAAGTAGACAATATACAATAATTTTTAGTTAAATGTATATCAATGTTTTTTGTTTTTATTAACAAACGCAATACAAAAAGAGCCTGTTGCCAAGCTCTTTAGTCTATTATTTCTTCTCAGCGCGAAGGGCTGACAAGATTTGTGTACGGATATCATCCACACCATTTGGCGTATTTGGTAAAAAGATGGTTTGATTTCCTTTAGAGGCAAAGGTATTCAAGGTATCCAAATACTGGTTGGTCAAGAGGATGGACATGATTTGCTCTTCTGTCATGCCAACATTGGCTTCCTTGAGTTCAGTGATAGATTCTGCCAATCCATCCACAATGGCCTTACGTTGTTGGGCAATCCCCACACCATGAAGGCGGTCTTTTTCTGCTTCGGCTTCAGCTGCAGTGACGATTTTAATCTTGTCTGCTTCCGCCAATTCTTGCGCTGCGACCCGCTTACGTTGTGCCGCATTGATTTCATTCATGGATTGCTTAACTTCTGCATCTGGTTCGACCTTGGTAATCAAGGTTTTCACGATAATGTAGCCATAAGTTGTCATTTCTTCTGCTACTTGGTGTTGAACTTCAAGGGCAATCTCATCTTTTTTCTCAAACAATTCATCCAAGGTTAATTTTGGAACAGAAGAGCGAAGAGCGTCTTCGATATAAGATTTAATCTGAGATTCTGGACGCATAAGTTTATAGTAGGCATCTGTCACGCTCTGCTCATTGACACGGTACTGAGTCGCCACATTCATCATAACGAACACATTGTCCTTGGTCTTAGTCTCAACTACAATATCGCTTTGCAACAAGCGCAACTGAATCCGCGCTGCAATCGAGTCAATCCCAAAAGGCAAGCGAATGTGAATACCGCTATTGGCAACCTTTTGGTATTTCCCAAAGCGTTCAATAATCGCCACCGACTGCTGACGAACCACATAAACCGTACTCAGTGTGACTATCACCAATAGGAGCACACAAACAATCAGAAAAATCATGAAAAATATTGCCATAATGGAACCTCCACAAGTATTTTTCTAGTATTATAGCACATTTAAAGAAGGCTGTACCGTTTTTACTGCGATTTTTCCTGAAATGTCAATAATTAGAGATGAATTGTCCTATTGTCGTCTAATTTCTATCAATTTAAGTTACATATATTAGAAACCTTGCTCAGAATATTTCTAGCTCCGTTATTTATCCAAGTACTATCTGAACTTTTCAAGCTATGGCTAACTAAACAAAACAAATAACAGCTAACCCTTTAATAGGATAACAAAAACATCATTACAGTGAACCGCACTCCAATAGTTCAAGCATTAAGCAATGTTGATGATCTAAATTTATTGTGGTATACTATTTTTGTCATCGGTTACCGATTACGTTCCTATGGGTTCGTGAGAGGAGGTGAAACTAATGAGCCTTATCATAGAGCTCGCTCTTACTATTATAGCGGATGTTATAGCTGGAATTATCTTGTATTTCGTCTGCAGATGGCTAGATAGTAAGGAGTAGACCGACTGACTAGCCTATCAACACCCGTTAAATCGCTAAGATACGTCAAAAAAGCCCTTAACTACGGCAATAGTTAAGGGCTTTGGTGTTCTAATGAACCTTATCAATTAACTATATTCTAGCATATAATCTACAATAGTTCAAGCATTAAGTGAGGTTGATGATCTAAATTTAGTGTGGTATAATACTTTTGTCATCGGTTACCGATTACGTTCCTATGGGTTCGTGAGAGGAGGTGAAACTAATGAGCCTTATCATAGAGCTCGCTCTTACTATTATAGCGGATGTTATAGCTGGAATTATCTTGTATTTCGTCTGCAGATGGCTAGATAGTAAAGAGTAAACCGAGTGACTAGCCTATAAACACCCGTTAAATCGCTAAGATACGTCAAAAAAGCCCTTAACTATCGCACTAGTTAGGGGCTTTGGTGTTCTAATGAACCTTATCAATTAACTATATTCTAGCATATAATCTACAATAGTTCAAGCATTAAGTGACCTTGATGATCTAAATTTAGTGTGGTATACTATTTTGGTCATCGGTTACCGATTACGTTCCTATGGGGTCGTGAGAGGAGGTGAAACTAATGAGCCTTATGCCTGAGCTTGCTCTTACTATTATAGCGGATGTTATAGCAGGAATTATCTTGTATTTCGTCTGCAAATGGCTAGATGGTAAGAAGTAGACCGACTGACTAGCCTATCAACACCCGTTAAATCGCTAAGATACGTCAAAAAAGCCCTTAACTATGGCAGTAGTTAGGGGCTTTGGTGTTCTAATGAACCTTATACACTAACTACATTCTAGCATATAAGCCCAGATATTTCAAGAGTTTTATTTATTATTTAAAGTTCCTTAGTTCTGAAAGGTATTTGATTTTTCATCAATTCATTTAAAAATACTATACAAATTTCTTTACATTTTCCATAAGTGTGATATAATGGACTCAATAAGATAACTTGTGAAGGATAAACGCTGGGTCCCAGAATGGGGTAGACTGAAAGGTTGAGCATTCCTATGTGCCTGGGGTTATCTTTTTATTTTGATTTTTTAAGGCTCTCTACAAAGTTTAGAGGGTCTTTTTCTATTCCTGTAGAATATACCAAAACACCCCTTAACTATGGCAGTAGTTAGGGGGTAGTATTCTAATGAACCTTATCCGATAAAATCATTCTAACATATAAGCCCAGATATTTCAAGAGCTTTATTTATTGTTTAAAATTCTGAAAGGTCTATAATGAAGTTAGCCATCTAGTATCAAAAAACCGACTAGCTCCTATGAACTAATCGGTTTCTCATCAATGCGCCAACATTTCTTGGGCGATTTCTTGTCCAGATAGGTTATCTGGGTAATAGGTTGGCCAGTTATCCATTTCTTCAAAGAGGGCTTCTTGGCTTGTGCCTCCAAAGAAAATATGGAAATGTTCTGCCTTAACTGGGGCGATATTGTGGTCACTAAACTGAACATACTTGAACTGTCCAGCATCCGCATCCGTGGCTTCAAAGAGGAAGCGCACACCACGATTGCCTTTCTTATAAGTCAAGATTTTCTTGCCGACATACTTGTAAGTGTATTTCTTACTTTGTCCACCTTGAACAAATTCCATAGTATTATCAGTAATGTTGATCTTAGTGACATCTGTCTGATAGCCTTTTGTATAGTAAGCCTTGTATTCAGCCTGAGTCATCTTACCAGTCAACTTAGCCTTGTAGTCAAAGACTTGGTCAAACGTACCATCTTCAAGGAAAGGATAAACTGATTGCCAGTTACCTGCATAGTCACTCAAGGTGCGATCCTTGACAGCTGCATCCTCGAAGTAACCATTTTGAACTGTTTTGGTATCCTCTGCCTTTTCAGGCTCGATTGCTGGGCCTTCTTGGTCTGTTGTTTGTTTCAAAGCTTTGAGGTTTTTCTCCATGATAGAGATATAATTTTCTCCCGCCTTGGTGTCCTCTTCTGTCAGACTTTCTAAAGGATTGAGGACATCTGTTTTGACACCTGCTTCTTTTGAAAGTGTGTTAGCAAGAGCTTGTGAAGCATTTTCTTCAAAGTAGATATAGGCAATTTTATTTTTCTTGACGTACTCTGTCAACTCTGCCAAACGAGCAGCTGATGGTTCTGCATCTGGAGAAAGACCTGAGATTGCGACTTGTTTGAGTCCATAGTCCAAAGCAAGATAGTTAAAGGCAGCGTGCTGAGTCACAAAGCTCTTTTGTTTGGCTTGAGACAAGCCTTCTGCATAAGCCTTATCCAAGGCTTGCAATTTTTCGATATAGGCAGCTGCGTTCTTTTCAAAGGTCTCTTTTTTATCAGGATAATCTGCTGACAAGCTATCACGGATGTGCTCTACAAGTTTAATGGCACGGACTGGTGATAACCAAACATGGGGGTCAAACTCATGGTGATGGCCTTCTTCTCCATGGTCATGGTCTCCCTCTTCTTCCTCACCACCTGGCAAGAGCAACATATCGCCTGTCGCCTTGATGGTTTTCACTTTTTTCTTATCCAAAGTATCTAGCAATTTAGGAACCCATGTTTCCATATTTTCATTTTCATAAACGAAGGTATCTGCGTCTTGGATTTTGGCAACTGCCTTGGCAGAGGGTTCATATTCATGGGGTTCTGTCCCAGCACCGATGAGGAGTTCCACATTAGCAGTATCTCCTGCGACTTGCTTGGTAAATTCATAGACAGGGTAAAAGGTTGTCACGATATTGAGTTTGCCATCTGCCTGTTTTTGATGGGAACAAGCCACTAAAAACAAGGCACATAGACTGGCTAGTAATAAGCTAATTTTTTTCATCTTAGTCTCCTATTTGATAAAACGTCTTACTAAACTAATGAGCAAGAAAACAGTTACAAAAATAATGGTAATACTTGCACTGGCAGGTGTTTCTGCATAGTAGGAAATGTAAAGTCCTGCTACCATTCCCAAAAATCCAATAGCACTGGCAAGCAGCATAACCGATTTAAAGTTTTTCCCCAGACGCAGGGCAATACTAGCTGGCAAGACCATGATGGTCGATACCAAAAGAGCTCCTGCAGCAGGAATCATAAGGGCAATGGCCACCCCTGTTACCATGTTAAAAAGAATAGACATGGTACGAACTGGCAAGCCATCCACAAAGGCCGTATCCTCATCAAAGGTCAAGATATACATTGGACGAAGGAAGAGGAAGGTCAAAATCAAAACAACCGCCGCAATGACAAAGAGGGAAATAACCTGTTCTTCGCTGATAGTCACGATTGAACCAAAAAGATACTGGTCCAAACTCATAGAACTAGAGCTTTTTCCCTTGCTCATGACAATCAGAGAAACAGCCAGACCTGTTGACATGAGAATAGCTGTCCCGATTTCCATAAAGCTCTTGTAAACCGTACGGAGATACTCCAAAAAAACCGCCGCAATCAAGACAATAGCAATAGTTGAAATAGTCGGAGAAATCCCTAGTACCAGACCAAAGGCTACACCTGAAAGCGAGACGTGGCTAAGAGTATCACTCATCAAACTCTGACGGCGCAAGATGAGGAAGGTTCCAAGAACTGGCGAGAAAAGACTCATGGCAATAACCGCCAGAAAGGCACGTTGCATAAAGTCATAAGATAACAAACTAAGCATGGCCCACCTCCTGATCATTCTCATGAACGTTGAAACAACGCCATGGCGAGTCTTGGTTACGAACTAGATGAATATTGCGATCCGCATAGTCCTTAACTTCTTCAGGATCATGAGTAATCATCAAAACAGCCTTGCCATGATGATGGGCGCTGTGATGCATGAGTTCGTAAAATTCGTTTTTACTTCCTGCATCCATCCCCGTTGTCGGCTCATCTAGGATAAACACATCTGGATCAGAAGCAAACATACGCGCGATTACCGCTCGCTGCTTTTGTCCTCCAGATAGAGAACCCAAGCGTTTGTCTCTGTGTTCCCACATGCCAACTGAGTCCAGACTAGCCTTGATATGCTCCTCATCATGAGCATTCAAGCGACGGAACCAGCCTTTTCGCGGATAGCGACCTGATTTGACAAATTCATAAACCGTACTTGGAAAACCTGCATTAAAACTGGCAATCTGTTGAGGAAGGTAAGCTATTCTCAATTTCTTACCCTGCGTATTTGTCTTTGAAATGGTCACCTTGCCAATGCGTGGCTGAAGGATTCCAAGACTTGCCTTGATTAGTGTCGTCTTAGCTGCCCCATTTTCCCCTGTCAAGGTAACAAATTCCCCACTATCAACACTATAATTGATATGTTCAAGAACGGGCTCCTTATCATAATAGAAGGATAAATCCTCTACCGTAATATATCTCATTATTTGATTTCTCCTACTAAAGCAGTCAAAAACCGCTGGATCACTTTTTGTTCATTTGGAGTAAACTGAGTCGCCACTTCTTCATAGGTTAAAAGTGTATGCTCATGGTGATGATGGTGCTCCTCAGCAATTGGACGAGCCAAATCAGTCAACTGATAAAAAATCACACGCGCATCCTTAGGATCTTTAGACGTTTCCAACATTCCTTCCTTGACCAAAGATTTAATGGCCTTGGTAACTGCCGCCTGACTGACATTGAGACGACGAGCCAATTCTGAATTGGTTAAAGATTCCTCCGACAAAAGCATGAGAATGTGCTCCTGGGTATTGGTCAGGGCCACCTCACTAGTGCAATGACCTATTAGGATTTCATGTTGGTTTTCCGCCTGTAAAATCACCTCATTCAAAAAGCCATCGATATCCTTCGCTAGCTGTCTCATATCTGACTCCTTTCCTTTTAGACTTCTCTTTTTTAAGAGAAAAATACTATTCTTTGACATTTTATTTACCAGTTAATTATATCACAAGCAAAAAAAGAGTCAAGAAAAAACGTGAAAATAGGCTTCATTCTTGAACTCTTCTATATTATGATCTATTGAAAGTCCTTGATATCTCCATCGTATGTCGCCCAATCTTTGCTGAAAAAGCGCTCATTCAAGTGGTAAGTCGGAGCTGGTGTGGGATTGGATAGGAAAGGATCAACTGCCTTGTCAAAAGCCAACCAACCCAACCAACCAAGGTGAATGGTATCCTTCATAAAGAAAGGCTCCCCGCCGTCATTAGAAAAATCTGCTATATTGGTAAACCCTTGACTCTCTAACTGGTAGCGAATCTTCTGCACCGTTTGTTGGTACATATCCTCTCGTAGACCAGCATAATCCATCCATTTTTTGTTAACAGGTGGAATGATAAAAATCGGGTTTACCTTGGATTTAGAAAACTGTGTTAACACCAACTGCAAGTCATTATACTCTGGCGATTTGAGGTAGGTAAAGTTTTTCTGAGAATCCTTTAATTTCTTCAAATCCTTCTTGATCTGCGTATTATAGAAATAATTTTCCATTCCCAGATCATTATTAGAAGTATTCTTTTCAGCATCTGCTTTAACAATATCTCCTATGACTTGATAAGAAAACTGGTCTGGCAAGGTCTTTAAATACTTAACTACATGCTTATCATAATTGACATAGCCTCTAACTGAAAACTGACCAAAAAAGGAAGCTTGGCGTTCATTAAACCGAGCCAATAATTCAATCATTTCATTGTCTGCTGTCGACAATTCTTCTTTACTTGCCAACTTCTGAACCAAATCCTTCATAGCTACGTTGGGAAACTGCTGTAGTAAGCGAGTCGCCGCATATTGGCTAGCCTGATCTCCAGATTGATGTTCCAGAAAACTGGTCAACTGGTCTCCATTAAAATACTGCTGGAAGGCTGCTGGCTCATAGCCATTTTTACTGAACCACTGAGGTGAGATAACATACACAACTTGTTTATTCTCTAGCTGTGGCAACATCTGTTGCATTCCAAAATACTGGTTAAGCGATGCAGCTCCCCTCTGTCCTAAAAGATAAGGACGGTAGGAGCGATTGTATTTCTCAGCTAATACCGCAGGATGAGCACCGTCAAAACGAAGCCATTCACTAGAGCCAAAGAAGGGAACAAAACGCATATTTGGATCAGATAGTGCTCTGACTTTTTGACTTCGCTCCTTAAAACTATCGATAGTAGTAGCCACCGCTGAACGCTTTTCAGCTCCTAGATTATGACGCATCTCAGTAGGATAAAAGAAAATGAGCAGAAAAACCAACAAACCAGCTATCAAGACCGGTCCGAAGATCATCCATAAGCGTTTAAGCATTTTGTAGCTCCACAATACCAGCTATGATTTTATTAGCTGTATTCCAGTCGTCGCGACCAAACTCTGTTACAGGGACTCGAATGTCAAAACGGTTTTCAATCTCTACAATCAACTCAACCGTTCCCATACTATCCAAGACACCTGCATCAAAAAGATCTTCATCCATCATGTCAGAAACATCTTCCATAAACAACTCATCAATAATTTCGATAACTTCTGATTTGATATCCATATTTTATTTCCTTTTATTTTTTAAACCATAAATCATTCAAGAATCCAGAAAAGATTAAGAATGACAGCATGACGACATGGAAGGTGACAACCATGCCAAGCAACTGAATCCAGCGATTCTCAGGTAGAGCAGGCTTCCCTGCTTTTTTCCGCTCCTTATTGAGCGTTTTTTTCTTGCGAACCCAAGCGTCATTGATGACCAAGCCTAATCCATGAAAGAGTCCATAGGCGATATAGTACCAAGTCACTCCATGCCAAAATCCCATAATCAGCATATTTACAATGTAGGCCACACTTGAGGTTACATTGCGATTTTTAAAGACCTTCTTTCTGGTCAATACCATCACCATCCGCATAAAGACAAAGTCACGGAACCAGAAAGATAGACTCATGTGCCAACGATTCCAAAACTCCTTTAAATCCCTTGATAAAAAAGGTTTGTTAAAGTTGATAGGGCTACGAATTCCCATCAAATTTGAAATGGCTAAAGCAAACATAGAATAACCTGCAAAGTCAAAGAAGAGCTCCAGACCAAAGGTATACATAACTGCCAAGGCATAGAGGTTAAAGAAGCCACCTGACTGTAGGGCTAGATTCTTCAGAGGAGGGAGTAAGGTCTCTCCTAAAACATGAGCCAGGATAAACTTATACAAAAAGCCCCACATGATATAGCGAACAGATTCATCCAGCATATCCATCAACTCATCTCGCTCAGGAATGGTCTGATAATTTTCATTGAAACGTTTAAAGCGATCAATTGGACCACTTGAAAAGGTCGGCATGAAGAGAAGGAAACGGAGGAATTCCCAGAGGGTAAAATCCTTAATCACTCCATCTCTCAGCTCGATGATAATCCCAACCGAACGAAAGGTCAGATAAGAAATTCCCAAAAATCCAAGCAAAGACTGCGTTCCATTGATAGCCGGCTGCACCTTGACAAAGATAATCGGAAGTAGGGATAGAAAGCTAACTAGGTAGAAGACCCACTTGCCATCCTTGCTTTTTCGATAATGCTTGTAGAAAAGCAGGA
Source organism: Streptococcus sp. 1621 (assembly GCF_013276615.1). Lineage (NCBI taxonomy): Bacteria > Bacillati > Bacillota > Bacilli > Lactobacillales > Streptococcaceae > Streptococcus > Streptococcus sp. 1621. The sequence goes on along the minus strand of NZ_VMLJ01000028.1, from coordinate 91,118 downwards.
GCAATATTTCCCAGCAAAGGTAAATACCCAAGGCAGCTAGTTGATTGGTCTTTCCACCCACCAACATGGTGACGATAAAGAAGAGACTAACCAGCACTTCATACCAGGCAAAGCGTTTCTTGAAAAAGAGACCGATAAAGATGGGCAAGGTTGCAGCAATCACATAGACAAAATACTGAGGATTGCCGTATGGCTCTAAATGAGGAAGCTGTTGAAAGAACTCCATCATCTCTTATTCACCTCGTTAATCAATCCTTTGATGTCAATTTTTCCATTTGGAGTCAGTGGCAAACTGTCTCGATAAAGGAATTTAGACGGCATCATGTAGGACATCATGATGTCTGTTAAATCTTCCTTGATAGCCTTGGTAATATCAATATCTCGCTCAAACTGCTCACGAACACCGTCTTTCAAGATGACATAAGCCAATAGATTTTGCACCTTGTGGTCCTTATTATAGCGCGGTACTGCGACAGCAGACTCGATAAAGCGAGACTTATTGAGGTTTTGAGAGACATCTTCTAACTCAATGCGGTAACCGTTAAACTTAATCTGGAAGTCCATGCGTCCGCCGTAGAGAAGCAAGCCTTCATCTGTCATAGTTCCCACATCGCCTGTATGATAGGCTGGCAGACCTTCAAACTCAAAGAAGGCTTCTGCTGTTTTTTCAGGATTGTTCATATAACCTTTTGAAACAGCTGGTCCAGAAACAATGATTTCTCCCTGTTCACCATTTGGCAATTTATTTCCTTCCTCGTCAATGATAAAGGTTGGAGAATCAGCCTTGGTATAGCCGATTGGTAGACGTTTGAGAGTCGCTAACATCTCGCCTGTCACAGCAACGGCTGACAGAGCCACTGTAGCTTCTGTTGGACCGTAGGCATTGATGATACGGGCATTTGGGAAACGCTCACGTAGTTTTTGAGCCGTTTTAACCGTCAATTCTTCACCATCAAAGTAGAAATGCGTGATGCCAGGCATTTTCTCACTATTGAAGTCTTCTGACAGCATGGCCATATCCGCAAAAGAAGGGGTTGATGTCCAGATAGCGATTGGCAATGAAAAGATGGTAGCAAAGAGTTGCTTAAAGTCCTGAGTAATAGCTGAAGGAAGAGCGAAGAGCGTACCACCCAGTGCCAAGGTCGGCGCCCAGTACATGACAGACAGGTCAAAAGAATAAGGTGGCTGAGCCAGCATTTGCGGACGACTTGGCGTCGCAAATTCCTTATCCGTAATCATCCAGTTGGTAAAGCTGAGGAGGTTATCATGGGAAATCTGCACTCCCTTTGGCTTACCAGTCGTACCAGAAGTAAAGATGATATAGTAATTATCATCGCCCTTGACTGGATGCGTGATTTCATAGTTATTCCCTTGAGCAAAGGCTTCTTGAACCTGAGCTAGATTCATCATCGGTGTAGAAACCTGCTCTAATGGAAAGTCTGAAATGGCAATAATCAAACTTGGCTCCGCTACTTCTAAAATAGCTGAAACTCGCTCCAAGGCCGAATGGCTATCAATTGGAATGTAGGCGTGACCTGACTTAGTCAAGGCTACAAAAGTTGCCAACATTTCATATTCTTGACCACCAAAAACGACCACAGGAGACTTCTCTGGCAAATTCAACTGGTCAATAACTGCAGCCAAACTATCCGAATCAGCCTTTAAATCGCCATAAGTGTGTTCCTGCCCCAAAACATTATAAACAGGATAGCTAGGCTGGGTCTGAGCAAAATGCTCAATGGTTTCAATCATATCTGCTATTGGTTTATTTGACACAATAGGGATTCTCCTTCAAGTTAAAATTCATTATAGATAAAGCTTCCTTGACCCTGACCAAGATAGCTAAAGAAGTAAAGCAGCCCTAGAAAGATAAGAAAATACAAGGCTGTCCGACCAAGAAAGAGGTACAATTCTTTTCTCTGTTTCATCAAGAAAAACCATTCATTTCTGTAATTTTTGCTAAATAAGATAGACTCTTACTATAGTATTTTTCTACTATTGTACCACTTTATAGACTAGTTTTTCAATTGTTTACCGTACATTTTCACTAGATTTCAGTTTATTTTAAGAATTATGCGGTTTTTCTATGTATATTTCAAATAGAGTGATCCTGGGCAAAAACTCCATTTCAGGAGACAATGAAGGGAATCTTTCCATAATAAAACGCACAATATCAAGTTTTTCAACACCTGATACTATGCGCTTTTCTAATTTTTCAAGACTTTTTAACCAGTCTCTTATTTAAAATAATCTCGTCTGATATAAATTAAAATAGCTTCTATCATCAGACAAATGGCTGATAGCCAAAAACTGATGCTAATACCAAAACTCTCAGTAATATAGCTCATTAGCAAAACAAACACTGAAAATGCTAGTGTCGAAATCACTTCAAGAACGGAATAGACATTAACCAAATGATTTTCCTCTACTGTTTCCTGAAGAAATACAGTTTCAGGAACTTCTTTTAGTTGCGATAACATACCAACTAAAGCTGACAATAATAAAAACATCTGTGCGTTTGGAAAATATAGAATAGTCAGTGTCACTATTGCCATAGCTACAAGAGGAAAAAGAATACTTTCCCATTTAGCAGCAAGGAACTTTTCAGATAGCCTAAAAGCAATTAAGCCACTAATTATAATACCAATAGAGTATGCTGTATTAGAATATCCCCAGTAACTTTCCGTTTTATTTAATAACTCAGTTACAAAAACAAGCATAATGGAAGAAACCCAAATCGTATTTGAAAAAATTTCCAATAAATTTGCTGATACAAAAAGTCTTAATCTAGGATCTCTAGTAACTAAATTCCAACCTTTGAACAAAATTTCAAGATTAGTTTCTGACTCTAACACCTCCACTTCAGCCTTAGGAAGAAATAACATCAGAAAGCTAGAAATGATATACAAGATTAAAATGATAAACGTGGTAGGTAAGAGACCAATTGTTGCAAATAAGAGTCCACCTAATCCCCAACCCACCAATTGAACAGCTTCACCACTCATTGATAAGGCTGAATTAGCCTTACCCAAATCGGTCGCATAGCGTGGCCACAATAGCATAGGAAACAGGTGCTGCAAAACCATCTAATATGGAAATTACAACAACAAACAGATAGGTCACCAAAGGCGCTACTGATTGCATTAGTATAAACATCCCTACCAGTATTGATAATAATATAGTCTTTCCAAATTGGGATAAAGATAAAACCCTATTTAGCGCTAACCTTTTAGTAACCAAAGGAACTAAAAGACTCGCAACAAAAGAGGATATCCCTATTAAAATGGGAACTAGTGATGTGGCAATTACTGATTTTGAAATAATGTATATGTTAGCAATGATTGTTACTCTAAAGAAAATATCTGCTAAATTTGCAAACAATTGAGAGACTAACAACTTGACAAATGAATTAGACATGTAGCTCTCCTATAACATAAAAATATTTAACTGATAAATGGTATAGTAGACTTTGTTTGATAACTATTTGACACAAGATTAGGTGGTCAGAAATTGAATTTTTAACATTCCAACTTAGCCATCGTTTTTAGGTTTCACATCTTTAAATCAGCTAAAACAATCCATAATATAGCATATATATTATATCTGGCAAGATGCCAAACAAGTCTATTTATTTTATTCTATATTTTCCCAAATCAATTACTTGATTATAAACCGTTTCTGAATCAATATGATGAGCAACTTCAATCAAAATGATAGGCAACTGCAAAAGTAACTGGCGCACTTGATATGCATTGTCCTTGTCTAAGGATGATGTAACCTCATCCGCCAACACAATGTCTTTTTGTCGAAGCAGACAGCGAACTAATTCAAGTCGTAAACGTTGTCCACCTGAAATGTTTTCTCCATTGTTTATCAGTTGATAATCCAAGATATTGGTGATTTCATTCGTTAAGCCAACTTGTTCTAGGCAACAGAGTAATTCTTTATCTGAAATCTCCTGTCCTAATGTTAAATTTTCTCGGATTGTCCCATGTCTGAAAAATGGATTCTGAGAGATATAAGCGACATTCCCTTGATAATGAGTAAATTCTCGACCTGATTTATCACGTACGATAATTCTACCACTATTCGGACTTATCTTTCCTGCTACCAACTGTAGGAGAGTTGACTTTCCGGTACCACTAGCTCCCTTTATTAAAACTTTACTTGGCTTAGTTAATCTAAGTGACAAATCATAAAAGAGCACTTGCTCTCCAACCTGTTTTGAAACGCCCTCCAAAACTAGCTCAGCTAAAGATTCGACTGTCAGATATGATGTTTCTAAACAAGATTCTTCCAATAATGAAAATATTTTTTCTTTCACTGTTTGCGATCGCTGTATATCAGATATGCTATACATAATTCTTTGAATAGGTCCGCTAAGATTCATTGTAGCTATATACATAGAGACCAAACTAGCTGTTGTTAACTCTATACCACTCTTTTGTAATAAAAGACCAAGTGCAAGAGGTAGTACCTGACTAAGGAATTCTAAAGGACCATTGAAAAAATAAACGACATTGCTAGTCCATTCATTTTTCCAACGAGCATTCTCGTAACACTCGTTGTTTTTTCTCATCTTAGCAAAGTTTTCTTTACTAGCGCCATAAAAATATATCGTATCTGCTCCCTTAAAAAAATCTCCTACAGATAGATGAAAAGCTTTTTGCATTTCCGAAAAATTTGCACCACTTTTCATTAAACGATTATTCATTACCCATTGAGGTAATGGTCGAAGAAAAGAGAACACGATAAAAACAAGACCAAGCCAAAAATTTTGCACCAAAATAAAAACAATCGTTGTACAAAGTATAAAAACTCTTCCAACTATCATATCCAGGGGTAAAAAGAAGCGATTATAGAGCAGTTCCATATCTTGTGTAACAATTGAAACTTTTTCATCATCTACAACATTTTCTTTCAAAAATAGTTTCTTGATAAGCTGATCTTTTAAACGAATTTGCAGATGACGCTGCAGATTATTACTGACAAAATTTGCTAGCAACATCGTGCTATAAAAAAACAGGTGTAAACACAGGCCATATAAAACAAAGTATGAAATTGTACCAATTGTAAGTTGCTCTTCACGAATATTCAATAGCTTATCCAATAACAATGGCTTTATTAGAGCCATTCCGCTATTCAAAAGCACTCCTATTAAAAAATAGATAAAAATATTAGTTTTAATGTATTTTAGAAATTTCATAAATAAGCCTATCTAAAAGAAAGCGAATAGATATAAAAGCCTCAGTCTAAAAGTTATAAACAAATTAACTCCAACTGAGACTATACAATAATTTAATTAACCTATATATGATGCTGTTTATTAAGAGTGATTATTTTTACTATTGAAAAATAATTCTCCTGTTTCACTTTTCTTTCTTAAAATATATGGAGATAGAACTTGCATATTAAATACCTCAAAATTCATAATTATGGTGACAACTTCGAAAAATCCTATCGCTCAAATACAATGAACTGATAAAACAACCGTAATTGAAATTTCTAAAGACAATTCTACCAAAATATTATTTCGAGATACTTCCTTTCCCATATCTGCACACTACCCTTTATCTGCTAAAATTTTTTCTAAATGTCCCTCATAATTCTTTGCCAAATGGTTACTTCCCGCTAATTTCATTGCTCCAATACACTTCCTCATTTCAATAATTGCTTTACAATCCGTCTCTTTTTTATAGCGATATAGATATTGGGCATACTGGAATACCAACCGTTCATAAATTTCAGTTTCAGTGAAAAAGCATTGGTTTAGTCGTTTTTCAAAATACAAAGCATCAAGAAATTTTCCTCTTTCAATACATGTGATATATCCGTTCAATAGCATAGATGAAATCAATCGTCTATTATTAGGAATTTCTTTATAAAAATCAGAACGTCTGGACATCTCTCTAGCCAAAACCATAAAGACATCGTGTTTTAGGACATCTAAAGTATTTGAAAAAATCAATAATTCATAGTATCCCCAGTATTCAACACTAAAGAGATAGTCAGTTAGATAAGATAAATCATCACCAGAATAATAAGCTTCTCCAGATAAATCTTGTAAACGAATTTTTAATAAAATAATGTTAAGCTTATGAAATTTCTCTTGTTTAGAATCTGACTCCATCTGAGAATAAAGTAGTTTTTTCAACCCATCAACATCATGATTTGATACAAAATGCCTAATCTTTGATAAGAGTTCATTCAGTTCATCACGATGAAAATCATGAACAGCATACATAAATTCATCAATAGGCATGTTAATTTCATCCAAAATAGCCATAAATTTTGAAATGGTTAAATCAGTCTCTCCCTTTTCAAAACGTGAGAGCTGTGATGTTGATATACCAGCTTTTTCGACATCTTTTAAGCGAAACCCTCTAGATTCTCGAAACTTTTTAAAAATTTCTCCAAATTTTTTCATAATATCTCTCCAACAAGCATATATGGGAACAGTTTTTGATTTTTAATATTTTAGCATAAAATAGAAGAAAATAAAAGTGAGGTATTTCACATGAAAAAGCAAAAACTATTGTCTTTATTCTTCCTACTTTTTGAAGGAATTATTATTATCGTTGTTGGCTAGTACTAAGAAATTAGTTACTAAAATACTTACATCTTCAATCGAAAAAAGAGACTGGAGAAAAAGTCTTAAAAATCAGAAAAACGCATAATATCAGGTATTGAAAACTTGATACTATGCGTTTTATTGTGAGAAGATTTACTTCATTTTTTCCTGAAATTGAGTTTTCGCCCAAGCTCTAGCAATAATAGTTATTTTCTAAACTAGAAAAGGGAAAATACAAGAACAGCCAATGCTGCACCGATAACAGGTCCCACAACAGGAATCCAAGCGTAAGACCAGTCTCCGTCTCCCTTGTTTGAAATTGGCAAGATGCTATGCATGATACGAGGTCCAAGGTCACGTGCAGGGTTCAAGGCATAACCTGTTGTCCCACCTAGTGATAGACCGATACCAACAATCAAAGTCCCCACTGCGAAGGTTCCGATTCCTGCTTGAAGGTCATAAAGTCCCAAAGCAAAGATTGTTAATACCAATACAAAAGTTCCTAGGATTTCACTAATCAAGTTTGATACAGTATCTTTGATAGCTGGTCCTGTGCTGAAAGTAGCCAAAATGTTTCCTGCATTTTCTTCTGCCTCATAATGCGGTTTGAATTGCAACCAAACCAAAATCTGACCGAGCATAGCTCCTGCGAACTGAGCTAGGATGTAAGGGAAAACGGAAGCCCAAGGCAAACCACCTTTCAAGGCCACACCGATGGTCACAGCTGGGTTTAAATGAGCTGGACTGAGCTTGCCAGATACAAAGACCGCAACGGCAACTGCAATCCCCCAACCCATAGTAATCACAATCCAACCTGAGCTGTTGCTCTTGGTTTTTGGAAGAACCACACCTGCAACAACACCATTTCCTAGAAGAATCAGGATTAAAGTCCCCAAAAATTCTCCAAATAATTCATTCATCATTTTTCTGTCTCCATTAAAAAGAAGGGGCGGGCGGCAAGGATTGCTGCCCTCCACCTCTTTTATTTTTTCTTAATTTTTTAATTCTGCTAAATCGTTGTTAGCGAGAGCCGCTTCGACATCCGCACGGTAAGCTGCTTTTTCCTCTTCTGTCCAGTCATAGAATCGTCCCATTTCATCCAAAACTGGCTCAACGATGCTATCCAAACTATCACGCATAAAGAGCATATGGTTGGTACGACGAAGAAGGAAGTCAACTGGGCTCATAGCCAACTCGTTGCGCATTGCATAGTGAAGTGATAAAGTATCTGCCAAGCTAAGTCCTGGCGCTTGTTCCAAACTATGAGCAAGAGCAAAGACTTTCGGTGCATTTGAACCATAGAGATTTGCTAGGTAATGGGCTTCCTTGCTATCCAAACCGCGTGACACTCCAAGTTGCGCAAAGGCTTCGATTTCTGAATCCACATTTGCTGGGTTCAATTCTCCACCTGAAACAGGGTATGTCTTAGAGTTGATGAGTTTAAAGCTACGGTCAAATTCTGCTTTGAGGATATCAACCACGCGCTCCATAGCCCCTTCAGCCATCTTACGGTAATCTGTGATTTTACCACCAGCAAGAGTCAAAAGACCATTATCATCACGGTCCAAGCTAGAACCACGAGAAACTGCAGATGGGTCCAAATGTTTCTCAGATGTGCTGCTTTCAAGCTTGCTGACAGCAGATTCAACATCTTCACGCGTTTTTTCTTTAGAGAGATAAGATTCAACAGTCGCAATCAAGTTGTTAAAGCTTTCATCACTGATGGTTCCGTTATTTCCTCCATTGTAGTCAGAAGCGCTATTGCCTGCGATCAATGGGCGAAGACCTGCCCAGCTACTTTCGATATCATCAATGGTAATGTTAGCTTCTGGGAAGCGGTTGTTGACAATACCAAGTAGATAATCTACATCTTCCTGAGTCACTTTTGGATGTTCCAAATCACCTGTGTAATCTGTATCCGTTGTACCAAAGTAAGTCTTGTTTTCACGTGGGAGAACAAAGACCATACGACCATCACCCAAACCTGTGTCAAAGTAAACTGGCTGTGAAACCTTGATCTTGCTTGAATCCACGACTAGGTGAACCCCCTTAGTTGGGCGCATTTGTGAGAATTGTGTTCCCTTATTAGACAAATTACGCACCTTGTCGCTCCAAGGACCTGTTGTGTTAATCACCAGACGCGCCTTGATTTCAAAGACTTGGTCTGTCAAGAGATCACGAGCTACAACACCTGTAATCTTGCCACTTTCGTCAAAGAGGAAACCTTCTGCCTTCACGTGGTTAGCAATGAGGGCACCGTCTTGGTTAGCACGTTTGATATTTTCAATCACGAGACGCGCATCGTTGTTACGGAAGTCAAGATAAACTCCACCTCCTACCAAGCCTTCTTTCTTCAAGTTTGGCTGGCGTTCCAAGACTTGATCCTTGCTCAAAACCTTGTTTGCAGCTGGCGTGTTGTTAACTCCTGCCAAGAGGTCGTACAAGTCCATGGCTACTTTAAGACGGAAGAGGCTGAAGGTTGCTCCATCTTCATCGTAAACTGGTAAGAGCATTGGGTCCGGTTTTGGAATGTGTGGGGCAATTTGTTGAACCACTGCACGTTCAGAAACTGTATCTGAGACCACTTCTACGTCAAATTGCTTAAGGTAACGAAGTCCTCCGTGAACCAATTTAGTTGAACGGCTAGATGTCCCTTCTGCGAAGTCCTGCATTTCAATCAAACCAGTCTCAAGACCACTGGCTGCCGCCTGCAAGGCTACACCAGCCCCTGTGATTCCTCCCCCAATAATCAAGAGGTCCAGGGTGCGTTCCTGCATTTTTTTAATTGATAATTCACGTGTTTTCTTTGAAAATTCCATATTTACACACTTTCTAACTGAGTCGCTTTATTCTGCCAGTATTAGTCGTCTACTTCCGCAAAGACTTGCGTTGCTTTCACAGCCTTCTTCCAGCCCTTGTAGAGTTGTTCCTTGCGCGATTCGTTCATCGATGGCTCAAAAAGTTCTCCTGTCTCGTTCAAGAGTTTCAACTCATCCAAGTCTTTCCAGTAACCTACTGACAAACCTGCTAGGAAGGCCGCACCTAGAGCTGTTGTTTCCAAGTTTTTGGCACGTGCGATATCGATTCCCAAAATGTCAGCTTGGAACTGCATGAGGAAGTTGTTCATAGCTGCACCACCATCCACCTTCAAGACTTGGATAGCTGTCTGAGCATCCACTTGCATGGTGTCGATGATGTCACGCACTTGATAAGCGATAGATTGAAGAGTTGCCTTGATAAAGTCTTCCTTACTTGTTCCACGAGTCAAACCAAAGACAGAGCCGCGAGCATTTTGGTTCCAGTATGGTGCTCCTAGTCCTGTAAAGGCTGGAACTACATAAACTTCATCATCATTGTGAGAATCACGAGCGTATTTTTCAGATTCTGGTGAGTTCTCTACCATGCGAAGACCGTCACGAAGCCACTGAATGGCACTTCCTGCGATGAAGATAGAACCTTCCAAGGCATAGTAAACCTTGCCATTGATACCGTAACCAATGGTTGTCAAGAGGTTGTTCTCAGACAACTGCATCTCTTCACCAGTATTCATGATGATGAAAGAACCTGTTCCATAAGTATTCTTGACCATACCAGGCTCAAAGGCCAACTGTCCAAAGAGGGCTGCCTGTTGGTCACCAGCCATACCTGAGATTGGGACTTCTCCACCGTAGAAATGGAATGGGGCTGTCTTACCGTAGATTTCAGAGTTAGAACGAACTTCCGGAAGCATAGCCTTAGGAATGTTGAGAATTTCCAAAATCTCATCATCCCATTTAAGTTCTTTAATGTTATAAAGCATGGTACGAGCTGCGTTTGAGTAGTCCGTCACGTGAGCCGCACCGTCAGTCAATTTCCAAACCAACCACGTATCGATGGTACCAAAGAGCAATTCCCCTTTTTCTGCTCGCTCTTGAGCGCCTTCTACATGGTCCAAAATCCAACGAACCTTGGTCGCTGAGAAGTAAGCATCGATAATCAAACCAGTTTTTTCATGGAATTTTTCCACATAACCTTGGCTTTTTAGTTGTTCAGCCAAAGGTGCTGTCTGGCGTGACTGCCAAACGATAGCATTGTAGATAGGAAGTCCTGTTTTCTTATCCCAGACGACAGTTGTTTCACGTTGGTTGGTAATCCCGATTGCTTCGATTTGATTTGGCTTGACACCGCTTTCGATGAAAGCACCCGCAATAACTGACTGGACTGAGTTCCAAATTTCATTGGCATTGTGCTCAACCCAACCTGCCTGAGGGAAAATCTGAGTAAACTCTTTTTGGCTAGAGCTGACCTTTTCTCCTTTTTTATTAAAAATGATGGCACGAGAACTTGTAGTTCCCTGGTCAATAGCCATAATGTATTTTTCTTGTGACATGTGCTGTCCTCCTCATAAAGATCTTGAGGTGTTTCCTCTTTACACTTACTAGTATACAAAATAAAGCGCTTTCTTGTTTATCAACTTTTTTTAATTTTTTAAAAAATGTGAGGAGATTGTGTGAATTTCACAAAAAAGGCCTGGGTTAACCAAGCCTTTTAGGTAAATAATAACTGACGAATCCCTGCCAAATCTTCCATATCCAAATCATTTTTTAAATAATAGACTGGTGTTTGTTCCTTCTTATGAATCGGGTTATTGGTAACCAGCAAATCATAATGCCGAGTTCGGTCATAGGCTTCAATGGTAATAAAACGATTGTATTCCAAATACCGTTTTAAAATAGCAGCCATCCTTGAAAAGACAAGAAAACCAGATGTCAAATCAAGACCAATCCGCATATGCTGGCCACCATTTTCAGCCATATATTCGATTAACTGGAGCCATTCCCAGAGAATCTTCTTATCTAAGTCTGTCCCCTGATGAAAAGCAGGTAGAGCATGAAAAATCTCCTCTGCCGTTCCCCTAAAATCATGTTCCATCAGCAAATAAGGATGACGATTCTCTAACTGGTACTTGTAGCGGTCCTGTAAAATATAGCCCTTATAGAGATAGACTTGAGCACAAAGCTGACTGAGTTCATAGGTAATATGATCCTCTGTATAATCACCCAGCAACTCCTCCTTCTTCATTTCTTGAATCAATTGCGTCAGTAAACCTACCAACTGCCCTCCAAAACCAAGGATATACTCCATAGTATGAAGAGGAAGAATGCGATGAGATAGGAGGAAAGAGAAGAAAATCATCATCTCCCCATCCTCAGTTCCTAGAGGAAGGTGTTGCCCAGCAAAAAAGGAAGGTGCCTTTCTCAGCAAACGAAGGTAGAAAATATTGTCAAAATACCCTCGCATTTTCTCTTCTATGACTTGAAACTGACAGGCATTGACCCGAAGACGTTGTTGACTGATGTGAGCCCAGAGAACCAAGTCCAATTTCTGCCCCGAAGACAAACTCGCACCGCAGATTTCTTCTAAACAAGCAATCTCCTGCTTTCTCTCTTGTTTCTGCATGTGACCTTCCCACTCCTGACTCGACCAAACCTTGCGGAAAAGACAGAAATAGAAATAGCGAATCTGATGCTCTGGGCCTCGCCACCGTCCATTTTGGATGGATAAGTCAAATTCTGACAAAATCTGATTTAGACTAGCTAAGTGGCGACCAAGCGTAGCCTCACTAATCATCAATTCTTGAGCCAGCTGATGGGCTAAAAACTGTTGGTGGTAGAGAAGATAAACAAGAATCTGGTATTTAACCGCATTCTCCAAAAACAAACTCCGAATATCTCTCCCCTTGGTAGCTGCACCAATCGACAAACGCAGATTTTCATCTTGTAAGTGGATTGTCAGCTCTAAATCACTGTCCAAAGCCTTGTCATTGAGCAGGGTGACATATTTGGTTAGGGTTGCTTTTGAAAATCCTGTTTCCTCCATTACAGCCTTGACGGTCGTCTGAGACTCTTGTAATAGAAAGGAAAGGATTGAAAATTGGCCAGATTCGGCCTTTTCCATCAAATCTCCTAAATACATTTGTTACCCCTTTCATTTTCTATCTTAAGCATAGCATAAATCTTACAAATGCTGAAATAATCTGTTTCTCTTTTTATTTTCATGCTGATTTCTTGGTCCATTATCCTGAAAATCAGTAAACACACGGCTCCCCCTTTGGGCATTTTTATGCTAAAATAGTAGCTATGGATAAAATTATTAAAACTATATCAGAAAGCGGAGCCTTTCGTGCTTTTGTCCTTGATAGCACAGAAACCGTCCGCACTGCTCAAGAAAAACACAAAACCCAAGCTAGCTCAACTGTAGCGCTTGGTCGAACTCTTATCGCTAGCCAGATTCTCGCAGCCAATGAAAAAGGAAATACCAAACTAACAGTTAAGGTACTGGGATCTAGCTCTCTAGGGGCTATTATCACCGTCGCTGATACCAAGGGGAACGTCAAAGGTTACGTTCAAAATCCTGGTGTTGACATCAAAAAGACTGCAACTGGTGAAGTCCTAGTCGGACCTTTTGTTGGAAATGGTCAATTTCTCGTTATCACAGACTACGGCATTGGAAATCCTTATACTTCCTTGACCCCACTCATCTCTGGAGAGATTGGAGAAGACCTTGCTTTCTACCTGACTGAAAGCCAACAAACCCCTTCAGCAGTCGGTCTCAATGTCCTTTTGGACGAGGAAGATGAGGTCAAGGTTGCAGGTGGTTTCCTAGTTCAAGTCTTGCCGGGAGCCAAGGAAGAAGAGATTGCTCGCTTTGAAAAACGCATCCAAGAAATGCCAGCTATCTCGACCCTTCTCGAAAGTGAAGACCATATCGAAGCCCTCCTCAAGGCTATCTACGGTGACGAGGCCTACAAGCGTCTTTCTGAAGAAGAAATTCGTTTCCAATGTGACTGTAGCCATGAACGCTTTATGAACGCTCTTGCTAGCCTTCCAAGCTCAGACTTACAGGAAATGAAAGAGGAAGACCACGGAGCAGAAATCACTTGTCAATTCTGCCAAACTACTTACAACTTTGATGAAAACGACCTGGAGGAACTCATTCGTGACAAATCTTAATACACCTTTTATGATTGGTAATGTTGAGATTCCCAATCGTACCGTTTTAGCACCCATGGCTGGCGTGACAAACTCAGCCTTTCGTACTATTGCAAAAGAGCTCGGAGCTGGACTCGTTGTCATGGAAATGGTCTCTGACAAGGGAATCCAATACAACAACGAAAAAACCCTGCACATGCTTCATATCGATGAAGGCGAAAACCCTGTTTCTATCCAACTTTTTGGTAGTGATGAAGACAGCCTAGCACGCGCAGCAGAATTCATCCAAGAAAACACCAAAACCGATATCGTCGATATCAACATGGGCTGCCCAGTTAATAAAATCGTGAAGAACGAAGCTGGCGCTATGTGGCTCAAGGATCCAGATAAGATTTACTCTATCATCAACAAGGTCCAATCTGTCCTTGATATTCCACTTACTGTCAAAATGCGTACCGGCTGGGCTGACCCATCTCTCGCAGTAGAAAATGCCCTCGCTGCTGAAGCAGCAGGTGTTTCTGCCCTTGCTATGCATGGCCGTACCCGTGAGCAAATGTATACAGGTCACGCAGACCTTGAGACTCTCCATAAAGTTGCTCAAGCTTTGACCAAGATTCCATTCATCGCCAACGGTGACATTCGTACGGTCCAAGAAGCCAAACAACGCATCGAAGAAGTCGGTGCTGACGCAGTCATGATTGGCCGAGCTGCTATGGGAAATCCTTACCTCTTCAACCAAATCAACCACTACTTTGAAACAGGAGAGATCCTCCCTGATTTGACCTTTGAAGACAAGATGAAAATCGCCTACGAACATTTGAAACGCTTAATTAACCTCAAAGGAGAAAACGTCGCAGTTCGTGAATTCCGCGGCCTCGCTCCTCACTACCTCCGTGGAACATCTGGTGCTGCCAAACTCCGTGGAGCCATTTCACAAGCTAGCACTCTAGCAGAGATTGAGGCTCTTTTGCAATTGGATAAAGCTTAATAGACCAAAACCCGTAACTCTCTTAAAGTTTACGGGTTTTTCTTGGATTTATATAAGCAATCAATGTCTATATGAAATTAGTCATTCTCCGTCTTTTTTCCTTTTAATAGATAAACACCTACTAGAGATATTAGACCTAAGAATTCCATAAGCAACGTTGACATTGTTCCAGTTGATGGGAGTGCTTGCTTATCTTTTTTATCTGAATTTGAACGATTTTCACTCATTTGATTTGCTTTATCAGCAAGAAGAACCATTTCCTTATCATCAGATTGAGTTTTTCCTTCCCTATTTTCCTCTGGCTCAGTAGCCATTTGTTTTTTAGGAAGTGTTTTAATCGCAAACAAGCTGAAATGACTCGTTTTGAAAACGACTTGCCCATTTTCAACTGTTGATGGGAGCAACTCCAACTCTCCATTTTCTTTCACATGGTAAACTTGAATCTCAGACTCAATATTACCAATTGCAAGACGAACTACTCTCTCTCCATTGACATGGGTTTCTTTTCCATCTTTTAAAAGGGAAATATCAAATATGCGCACTGCTCCTTGCCCTGTTTGACGGATAACATTATCAATCATTTCTTTTGTTGTTACCTCTTTAAGATTGACAGAGTCTGCTTCTGTAGCAGTTTCAAACATAACAGTAATCTTGGTATTTCCATTTTGAGTTGTAAATACCTTTTGAACAGTAGATGTCGGTTGAGATGAGAGAGTAGGAGAAAGACTGTTAGATCTTGTAGGAGATGAAGAATTTGTCTCGTTTCCTGATGGTTTACTTGGGGTAGATGGTTCTACTTCTTGCTCTTTTTCTGGAGATTTTGGTTTAGTGGAAGCACTAGAACTTCCTGAAGAGCTAGTGGAACCGGAGTGACTTCCTGTGGTTGAACCTGATGGGTTCTGCTCTTTTTCAGCAGGTTTGCTTGGAGCAGGTCGCTCTGGTTTTTCTGGAGATTTTGGTTTAGTGGAAGCACTAGAACTTCCTGAAGAGCTGGTGGAACCGGAGTGACTTCCTGCAGTGCTTCCTGATGGATTCTGCTCCTTTTCCGCAGGTTTGCTTGGAGTAGGTTCCTCTGGTTTTTCTGGAGATTTTGGTTTAGTGGAAGCACTAGAACTTCCTGAAGAGCTGGTGGAACCGGAGTGACTTCCTGCAGTGCTTCCTGACGGGGTCTGCTCTTTTTCAGCAGGTTTGCTTGGAGCAGGTTCTTCTGGTTTTTCTGGAGTTTCTGGTTTAGTGGAGGATCCTGAATTTGACGAAGAAGATAAGCCCTTTTTAAAGTTAGACAAAGCTTCATCTAGTTTTGATTGACTTTCTGTAACCAGATTCTGTAGTTGGGCTTTTTGGGTTGATTCATCTAATTTATGCAAATACGTTTTTTCAATATCTTTTAGCTTTTTAATTAGCTCTACAGTATTGATATGTTGCTCTTTTTCTAAATTTTTCTTGATATCATCCAATAAACCTGTTAGATGTTTAGTGACCGCTTCCTTTGCCTTATTTCGCTCTAAGCTGATTTCTCTATTTTGATGAGTAGCTATCAGTTCATCAATTGCCTGTTTAGATTTTTCTATCAGAGCTTTCAATTCTTCTTTACTCGAAGCACTCTCAAATTGCGTACTATATTCGGATAAAGTCTTTTGAGACGCCAACAAGAGGTCTCCAAACCAAAAAGCAGCTGGATTTAATTTTGTTAAACGACTTTTTCTATAATTATCCAAAGTTGTTTTAGCTGTTTCTTTAGCTTCTTTAAGATTTGTCTCCGTAGTTTTTTCAGTAGAAACTATATTTCCTCCTTGATTTTCTACTTTTGGTGGAGTTGGATTATTATGTTCTTTTCCAGAAGGTGAATCAGAATCTAATCCTTGATTCGCAGGCTTAGTCGTATCACCTCTACCATTAGAAGAATTAGAATTTCCTGATGGTTTACTTTGTTGATTTGATAAACTATTCTTAAAGTCCTCTACCAACTTATCTAGCTTATTTTTACCCTCTTGTTCTAACCTTTTTATAGCTTGGCTATCAATACCTTCATCAAATCTTCGTTTATATTCTTCTACAATATCCTTAGCTTCTTGAATAAGCTTGTCAAACTGAGGATCTTTTTCATCAACCAATTTTTCAAGTCCTATTAAAATCTGATCTAAATACTTAGGAAACTCAGTTTTAGCTTTTTCAACTACTTCATCATGTTCTTTATTACGTATTTCCAAACTTTCTTGATGAAAGTTATTCGCTATCTCATCTAGTACTGAATAGTCCATCTCCTGTTCAATCCGCTTTCTGTACTCAGCTTTTTTATCTTCAGGTAAAGCTGTCTCTCCCAACTCTTTTATCAACTGCTGTCTATATTCCTTCAACCTATCTTGCCCACTAGATGTAACCGTGGGGGTATTCCCACCACCAACCCCTTCTGCATGGACTACTCCTCCTAAGAACAGACTAGCAACCACTACACTAGCTACTCCAATACTAAATTTACGAATTGAATAACGTACTTTTCTTTCACTTTTTGATGCAAACATAATTATTTCCTCCAATATTTTTCTTAACACTACTATATCATTTCAATATGAACTGTATATGAATTGAATCTTGTATTTATCTCTTTATACTTCCATTTGGGATTATAACTTCATGTAATAACTTTTCCTCTTCAGCTATTCGTCGATACAAAATAACTGCATAAACTGGAAAAACTAAAACAAAAGTCATATAGGCATGACTCAGCAAGGTCAAGCCAATCAACTCAGGAAGGATATTTAAAAAGTAATTGGGATGTTTTACTGTCCTAAATAAGACATGATCCACAAACTTATGATTCGGTGCTAACATCAACTTGACTGTCCAAATATCCCCAAGCAGATGAATAACAAGTAGCAACATCAACATAGAAAATATCAGGAGCACCAAACCCACAACACTCATCATATTGAAAGACGGTCGATAGACTAGGGCTTCCATAAAACAAGCCAGATAAAAAACAATATGAACCAAGGTAAGACGTTTGGTATTTTTAATGCCAAATTCTCGCCCGCCATCCCTACGAAGCCGTTTTTCATTTTCAATTGATTTCTTTAGGAACAACAAGCGAATTAAAAATACACAGATAATGATTATTGCTATCATCACAATCCCCTTTCTTTACCACTACTGTAACATCTCTATGTTAACCCAATATGAATTGAAAAAGAAAAAGAACGAAAACTGATTCCGTTCTTTGATTTACTCTATCACTACCATTCAAACTATACTTCTTCAAATCATCCTCAAGTAAGAAAAGAGTCTTACTAAAGCTAACTATCTGGTAACAAGCAGATTTTAAATTCCATCCCTTGTTCATAAGGCAAGAAACTATAGGACATACGATGACTTTCTAAGATATTCTTAACAATATAAAGACCCAATCCTGATCCTGTTTCTCTGTCTGTTACAATTTGTGAATGGTAAAAAATATCAAATAAATGTTCTAACTCTTCCTGATTCAAAGGAGCACATGTATTCCTAATAGAAAGATAACCATCTTGCTCAGAAATAGTCACAATGCCAGATTGATCTGAGTACTTAATAGCATTACTGATAAGATTTGTCAAGACTTTATCCAAAGCCTTCAAGCTCATCCTTACTTTTGTATCAGTAGTCAACTGATTATCAATCACAAGATTTTTAGAAAATGCCAATTCCTGGTATCGAGACAAAACATCTGTCAAAACGGTATTTACCATTAAAATCTCACTGCACTCTGTCCATTCTTGAAATTTAGAAGATTCCAACACTTCCTCTAGCAAGAAACTCATCTGATCTATTTTATCAATACTCTTTTCAAGATACTTAGGATGATCCTTATAATCCCCCACATTGTATTGCATATTTTCTAAGATAATCCTGAGAGTAGCTAGAGGTGTCTTTAATTCATGCGATGCTCCACGGACAAAGGAAACCTTTTGATTTTGCAATTTTACAATTTGCTCATTGCGATTTTCCAACTCATGAATAACTTTCAACAAGTGCTCATACACATCATTAATCTGTTTTCCAACTTCACCAACTTCATCTTTTCTGCTTTCATCAAAACGAATATTGTCATCCAAATCTTGCATCTTACTAGTCACTTCTGAAATGTAAAAAAGAGGATTGAGCAAGCGTTTCGTATAAAAATAAGAAAAAACAAAGGAAAAAGCAATTGTAACCAAAAATGTATAGGGGAGATACAAAAGCAAAATATTCTTTGCTTCTTTGTAGATATCCACTCCCTGCACAAACTGCACCGTTACCTGTTTACCATCTGCTGTACTAACAGGCTTATCTAACATTACGATATAATTTGATAGCTCTCCATCTTTAATATCTAAGTCATGCACAAGAGGGAGCCGCTTATCTAAGATATCTCTTTTAAGGTGAGCAGATATAGTCAAGGACTTTGAATAAGACTGGAGTAAGCTTGGAATTTCATCAGCTGTCTTAGTCTTTAAATACTCCGTAAACACTCTTGCACTCTCATTAAACTTTTCCCCCTCCAATTGAATATAATAAAAAGGAAAGGTCAAATAAATAGCTATATGAATGACTAGACCAACACCACCTAGAATTGCAAAACTTCTTAAAAAAGACTTGGTTAATAATTTAGGATTTTTTATCATAAGCTAATCTTATACCCAACATTTTTCACAGTCACAATGCAATCTAAAGCTAATTTTTTGCGAAGAGTACGAATATAGACATCAACGACCCTATCACAAGGTAAATCAGCTACATCTTTTGAAATTTCTTCCAATATCTGCTCTCTACTTAAAACTTGATTTTTATGTTGAATCAAACACTTTAGTACCAATAATTCCTTTGGTTTGAGATCAATTTCTTCATTTTTATAATGTGCTTTGTAAGAGGTAAAATCCACTGTTGCATCCTGATATTGCCAAAGATCCTCTATGACGTAGTAACGTCTGATAAGCGCTTTAATACGCTTGGCAAGCAGTACCAAAGAAAAAGGCTTTGTCACATGATCATCAGCATAGAGATCAAATACCTGTGACTGAGTAGTTTCATCTCCTAGAGCACTCAAGACGATGACAGGAATATCGTGCTCTTGATTGATTTCTTTTAACACTTCAAAACCACTCTTCCTAGGCATCATTAAATCCAGTACCATGAGATGGATAGGGAGATCCTGAAATTTTTCCAAGGCCTCTTGTCCATCCTTAGCCATAATGACGTGATAACCCTCTTCTGTCAGAAATGCTGCAATTCCTTCTCTAATCATTTCCTCGTCATCTGCAACTAAAATGTTCATCTTTCTCCCTTTCTACTACCGGAACTTCACACATCTATTCCCTGTATGTTATTTGAAAATTTCCTACCAGCCTATCATCTATGATAATGGAATGGATTTCATTTATCCGCTACTTGTTGTCAACAACAACGTCAATACAAGAAAATCATTCATCTTGCAGCTTAGTTTGATTTTTCAAATACCAGCTAGAACGGATTTGACAGGCAAAAAAGAAACAGGTCTCTTTTGAAAGGATAAAAATTTCAGATAAGACTGCTCTTTTTCTACTACACACGCTCTAAGACAAATACGATGGAGGGTAATAAACATATGAATTTTGGGTTGAATAGTGAAAACCACGGATCCTTTAGAAGCTATAGGTTTTAGTTTCATACTCTTCGAAAATCTCTTCAAACCACGTCAGCTCTATCTGCAACCTCAAAACAGTGTTTTGAGCAACCTGCGGCTAGCTTCCTAATTTGCTCTTTGATTTTCATTAAGTATCACTCCACTATGAGTTATGGTCGCTGATACTTTTATTCTTTTATGCAATATCAAATTTTAACCGGCCTGCTTTAACACCAATCTTAAGTGTGCTACCTGCCTCTAATTCTCCCTTGAGAAGAAGTTCTGCCAACTTGTCCTCCACTTCTGTTTGCAGGATTCTGCGAAGTGGACGAGCTCCCATCTCTGGGTCATATCCTTGATTTGCCAACAATTTCAGTGCTGAAGCTTGTAATTTCAAATCAATGCCTTTTTCAGCCAAACTTGCCACTAAAGGTTTAACCATAATCTTCACCACTTCCTGCATATGGTCGCTAGACAGGCTATGGAAGACCACCTTTTCATCAATGCGGTTGATGAATTCCGGTCTATAAGCCTTTTTCAGCTCTTCGAACATGCGTTTCTCCATATTCTCCTGGTCAAAACGAATGTCCTTAGCCCCAAATCCGACAGTCTTGTCATCACGAAGGGCTGTCGCACCAAGGTTTGACGTCATGATAATAATGGTATTTGAAAAGTCAACCTTGCGGCCCTTGCTATCGGTCAAGACACCGTCATCCAAGACCTGCAAGAGAACATTAAAGATATCTGGGTGGGCCTTCTCTACCTCGTCAAAAAGGAGAACGGAATAGGGTTTGTTGCGAACCTTCTCGGTCAACTCCCCACCTTCTTCATAACCCACATAACCCGGAGGAGCTCCGTTGAGACGGCTGGCTGCGAATTTCTCCATATATTCACTCATATCAAATCGAATAAGGGCTGATTCGTCGTCAAAAAGAACTTCTGCCAAAGCCTTGGCTAATTCAGTTTTTCCGACACCCGTAGGCCCTAGGAACATAAAGGAGCCAATCGGACGCTTGTGACTGCGAATCCCTGACTGGTTGCGGCGAATGGCACGGCTAATGCTTGAAACAGCTTGATCTTGACCAATGACACGTTTGTGTAGTTCAGCTTCCAGATTCAGGTATTTCTTAGCATCAGTCTGAGTCAGTTTTTGGACTGGAATACCTGACAAGCGACTCAAGGTGGTCAAAATATCAGACTCTGTCACCAAGTCTTTGTAAACAAGCACTTCCTCTTCTTTTGCAATTAGCTGAGCTGCCTGTTTCCACTTACCATCCATCAAGGCCTTGTCAGCTGGACTCAAACCTGAATCGTCTGCTTTTACATGCTTTGCCTTATTTTGCACTGTTGCTGCTGCCTCATCCAAGAGATCGATAGCAGAGTCTGGCAAGTGACGACTAGTCAAGTAACGATGAGCCATCTTAACCGCTGTTTCAACCGCTTCATCTGTGATTTGCACACGGTGATGTTTCTCATAAGTCGCCTTCAAGCCTTGCAAAATGGTCATGCTGTCTGCTACACTTGGCTCTTCAATCGTTACTTTAGCGAAACGACGAGAAAGGGCCGCATCTTTTTCGATATGTTTTTGATATTCTTCCTGAGTAGTCGCACCAACAGTTCTCAAAGTTCCACGCGCCAAGGCTGGCTTCAAGATATTAGCCGCATCCAGGGTCGAATCAATCCCGCTCCCAGAACCCATGATGGTGTGGAGTTCGTCGATAAAGAGGATTACTTGCCCATCTTCTTCAATATCCTTGATGATATTGTTCATGCGCTCTTCAAAGTCACCACGGAAACGTGTCCCTGCAACGACATTCATCAAATCCAGCTCTAACACGCTCATCTTAGCCATTTCCACAGGCACATCCCCACTAGCAATACGCTGGGCAAGACCAAGCGCTAGAGCTGTCTTCCCGACACCAGCATCCCCAACCAAGACAGGATTATTCTTGGTCTTTCGACTCAAGATTTGAATCATACGCGAGATTTCCTTATCCCGACCGATGACTGGTTCTAACTTGCCAGAACGCGCTTGCTCTGTCAAATCATGCGTATAGTCCTCGAGACCACCACTCGGAGTCTGCGGCATGCCCATCATATTGGCCATAGAATTTTGCTTGTCAGCTACTGTACGATGGCGTTGGCGTAGAGCCTTGAGGTCTTCACGAGTCCAGCCTGCACGTTCTTCTAAATTTCGACGAAGGGCAGCAATCTTGACCTGATCTTTCTTGTCTTCATAAGAAAAACCAGCCCTCTCCAAGATACGAGTCGCCAAGGCATTGCCATCATGCAAAATCGCATAGAGGACGTGCTCTGTCCCTAGCACCTTAGCATGGACCACTGACGCTACATACTCTGCTTCATCAAAAAGGACCTGCAAGCGATGGGAGAACGGCAATTCCGTAAAGGTTTCATCCTGGCTATAGTCCGTTTCAGTCAGTTCCAAAGCGACCTCTTCTAAACGGTCCATCTCATATGGATAATCATTTAAAGTCGCCCCTGCCACACTATAACTGTGATTGGACATGGCAATCAACAAGTGCCAAGACTCTAGATAATGAGCTCCAAAATGGCCAGCAACCATGTAGGCACTTTCGATACATTCATTCAATGCTTTTGAATAGTTCATCTTACTTCCCTTTTCTATCTACCTCTTGTATGACCTGTCGTAGCATGTTTGCTCGAACAACTGGAGCTTCTTCTCCTAGAACACGATCCAAAGCTACTGATACTAGCAAATTCATCTCCTGCTTGGTCATCAATTCCTGCTCAACCAAAAGCTGTAGAATATCCTCATAAATTTCTTGACTGACCTGCTCACCAATTGAGTAAAGCAGCTCCCTGAGCATTTCATGATGACTAGAAAACTCAATCCGTCCTATACGAATATAGCCTCCGCCACCACGCTTACTTTCAACCAAGTAGCCTCTACTTTCGGTAAAGCGTGTCTTGATCACATAGTTAATCTGACTAGGGACAACCTGAAAGGTATCAGCCAACTGACTCCGTTGCAACTCCACAATACCAGATTGATCTAAAATCGCCTTGATGTAGGCCTCAATATGATCCGATGTATTTTTAAATCTCATTACAAACCCACCTCTCTCTTTAAACCTTGACTATCTTTGACTATTATACCGAAATTTTCTTATTTTTAAAAGAAAAAGGGCGTTGGTAAAGGATAATCTTCACCAACTCCCTATTTTTCTACTTATCTAAGCCTAATTCTGCCAAGATTTGACGTTTGTAGGCAATCTTTTGGACTTCCTTGTCCTCATCTTCAGACCAATCTAGTTTAATTTCTGAAACAATCTGCCCAGGGCGATTTTTCAAGATATAGATGCGGTCGCTGAGACTGAGGGCCTCCTCGATACTATGCGTGATAATCAGGGTCGTCAGCTGCAACTGCTTGTGAATCTCAAGGTACCAAGCGTGGAGTTCCATCTTGGTCATCTCATCCAAGGCGCTAAAGGCCTCATCTAAGAGAAAGAGCTTGTGCCCGAAAAGGTAGGTTCGGAGTAAGGCTACACGCTGGCGCATCCCACCACTAAGTTCATGAGGGTATTTATCTCTTACAGCTGTCAACTGGAAGGTCGCAAGAATTTCATCTGCGCGGGCAATGGCTTCCGCCTTATCCACCTTTTGAATCAAGAGGGGCAGAATAATATTACCAAGCACCGTCTTATGCTCCAAGAGCAAATCCTTTTGCAACATATAACTCACGCGCCCCTTGGGATTTTCTTCACCATCAAGGACAATTCTCCCTGACTGAACTTCTAAAATCCCAGCGATTAGGTTAAAGAGGGTGGTCTTCCCTACACCACTTGGACCTAGAATGGAAACCACTTCACCTGAAGTTACCTGTAGGTTGATATCCTCTAAAATCCTCTCCTGACCATAGGCATAACTGACGTGTTCTAGTCTTATTTCTGTCATTATTTCACAAATTCGTTGGTGAAGCCTTTGTCTGTCAAGTCTTCTTTGAGGATACCATTTTCTTTATCCCATTTGTAGAAGGCATTCCAGCGAGCTGCATCAAATTGACCCCATTTTTCCTTGTCGCTTGCGTATTCTTTTGACAAGTATTTTTGAGATTCGATGACAAAGTCACGTTTTTCTTTGAGCTCAGGAGCATTCTTGATGAGAATATCTGCAGCTTCTTCTGGATGCTCCATAGCGTATTGGTAGCCTTTTTTGATGGCTTGGATGACTTTACGAGCTTCTTCTTTATTATCTTTCAGATAGTCGTTGTTTGCGATGATAACTGGTGAGTAGTAGTCAAATTCTTTAACGTAGTCTTTCAAGTACATGAAATTAGCATCTACACCTTGAGATTTGGCAAGGATACCATCCCATCCATAGTAGATCCAAGCAGCATCAAAGACGCCATTGGCAATCGGTGTGATCGAGTTTGAGTCGTTGTTTGGTACTTTTTCGACCTTCTCAAAATCTCCGCCTTGTGATTCTACCAAGGTTTTCAACATAGCAAGTTCAGTTGGGTCATTCCAAGTTCCGTATTTCTTACCAACCAAGTCCTTTGGACTAGCTACATTATCAGATTTTCGAGAGATAATTCCAGATGTATTGTGTTCTACGATAGCTGCAACGGCAGTAATTCCTGCCCCTTTTTCCAATTTTTTAGCCATGTAGTCTTGGAAATAAACTGCAAATGGTGCCTTTCCGTTGATAACCAAGTCAGAAGAACTTTCTTCTGGTGGCAATTTCAAATCAACATCCACTCCAGCTTCTTTGAAATAACCTTTTTCCTTGGCAACATAAAGCCCTGTGTGGTTGGTATTTGGTGTCCAGTCTAGGATAAAGTCAACCTTCTTAAGTTCTGCTTCTTTGTTGTCCTTAGAAGCAGTTCCTTGACCACAGGCCACAAGCACAACAGCTACAAGAGCTGTTACAAGCGTTAAAAACACTTTCCATGTTTTCTTCATTTTGATTTCCTCTTTTCTTTTTCAGAAACATTCTTATTCTACGAACGTTTCCATTTAATAACATATTTTTCACTAATATCGACCAACTTCATACCCAGAAGACTGATAATCGATACCAGAATAATAATAGCAAACATGGTATCATACTGAAACAGTTTCTTGGACTGAATCATGTAGACACCTAGTCCTTCAAATCCTCCCAACCACTCAGATACCACGGTTGTGATAAAGGCATAGGAGACACTGACCCTCAGACCTGCATAAAAGTAAGGCAGACTGACTGGAATTTTAAAATGCCACAGGATTTGCCAAGGCTTGGCCCGCATCAGACTAAACAAGGTCAACATATCCTTGTCACAATGCCTAAAACCGTCCAAAATACTAACGATGATAGGAAAAGTTGTCGTCAAAATAATCAAGACAATCTTGGGCAGAATCCCATAACCTAGCCACAAGACCAAGATAGGAGCTATAGCAATGGTCGGAATGGTCTGAACGACCACCATCATAGGGTAAATCAAGTCATTGAGCCAAGTCAAACTGTCCATGAGCACAGCCATGAGACAGGCAATCAAGACTCCCAAAATTAGACCTAGCAAAGCCACTCTCAAGGTCGCCCAGCTATGGTACCAGAGAAATTCTCTATCACGAACAAAGGCCTGAAGAATTTCAAAAGGTGTCGGCAGGATAAACTTGGGGAGAAGTTTAAGAAAACCTGCTAACTGCCAGATTGACAAGACCCCCAGAAAGCCCAATAGACTAATGTGTCGTCTCAGTATACTTTTCAAGTTTCTCATCAATACTTAAAATCTCTCCTACATTTATTTTGACATTGGCAAAGACATTATCTGCCTCCTGCCCTGCCACTTCCAGCGCTTCTTTGAGAATGCGCATGAGCTCATCAAACTCCCCTTCCAAGACCGTTTCAAATGGTGTCACCACTATGGTCACTTCTTGAGCTTGTAGATAAGCAATGACTTGATCGATAACAGCAATCCGATCAATCCCCTGTGCTAGGGGTAAAACTTGCAAGGCGATGCTTGCTTTCATAAAAACCTCCTCTTCTCGTTTTCCTTTGACAAAAAGAAAAACCTTTACCATATATGGAAAAGGTCAAGAATAGACTAAGTATCGTTCCCTCCGCTGGCATTACCCAGATCAGGTGCGGTCGAAGTTTAACACTTCCTCTCAGACTGTACACAGACTCCCATATATTATATGTATATATGATAGCGCAAATTAAGAAAAATGTCAAGGAAACTGCTTACAGAAAAGAGCAGGAAACATTTCCTACTCCAATTTTCTATACTCGTTCTCCATCACTGTTTACTCTGTAGCCATCCACCGCCGTATTAACAGCTAAGACACCTGAAGAGTAAGAATAATACCACTTACCAGAAACTTGATACCAGCCTGTTTTCATTGCCCCTGAACTATCCAGATAATACCACGAGCCATTTTCCTTTAACCAGCCTGTCTGCATTTCACCAGATGATTTCAAATAATACCAGCTAGAACCATCTTTCAACCATCCCGTTGATTTAGACCCATTTGATTTAAAATGATACCAACTACCATTTATTTTCTTCCAACCGACAGTCGATCCATTATTTGAGCTATAATTAGAGCTATTCCCTGATTGGTTCTGATAATTTTGTGAAGAAGTCACTCCCTCTAGCTGGATATAACGACGACTTCCGTTATAAGCTGTATAACTCAACCACTTGTATCCATCTTTTTCGAGAATTTGATCATAATGAACCTTCTCCCCAGGATAATAGTAATCAATCGCAGTTGCGCTAGCTAGTGGCTGATTTTTGATAGCAGACTTAGACTTGAAATAATGTGTTCCTCCTGTTGAAACTGAGGTTTGACTATTCCCAACACTGCCACCAGCTAAATCTTTAAAATGAATAAATCCTGTCATCGTATTTGCTTTTATAATTCGTTTATTATAGGCTTCTGTATAACCATAGTTATATTCCTCGATCTCAATCTGATCTCCCATTACATTTGACACCCAGGCAACATGCCCATAAGTTCCTGCAGTAGACCAAGCAATAGAGCCAATCGCTGGTCTATTATCGACACGATAACCTTCACGACAAGCACGATAGCCCCATTCATTCGCATTTCCATAAGCCCTTGGAATCTCAAAACCATTGACATTACTCAAACGAAAGGCTGCAAAAGAAGTACACTGACGAGAATACATGCGCCACTGATCAATCTCCTGGCTCCCATTTTTATAATAAACAGGATAATCATCTCCACGCGCAATCGATCCATTTCCTCCAGAATAGGCATATACACTATCACTCGCTGCTAACATCAATCCTACTACTAAAAAAGGAACAACCTTTTTAGCTGATTTTCTGAAAGAAAACCTTGTCTCTGTTACTTTAAACGGTAAAATTTTCATTCTTCCTCCTTGAAAATAATATAAATCGAAGATTACCTTCACTTAAACTATTCGGAGAAAAAAGAAAAAGTGAGAAAATTTCTCACTTTAGTCCAGATAATGAATTAGATTTTTTTCTGTAAGGATATCTGAGTAAGTAAAGGATTCAACGTAAACATTAGCCTGTTTATCTCCTTCCACATTCCCAAATTCCACAATAAATAGGGATGGATAAACTTCAATTAACTTACCCAATCTATTTTTTTGACGCTTACGCCCATTTTCCAAGGTCATTTCAATTACATGACCCTCATGTGCCTTGATTTCCTCTTTGATTTTTTTCATCTTAGCTACATCTGTAAATGCATCTGTCATTTTATGCCTCCCTTTTTGAGATACTTGAAAATTTATTGTATTCTTTTTGGAAAATCAATTCCACTGTTCCACGAGCTCCACTACGGTTTTTCTCGATAATAACTTCCACCTTATTATTTGGGATACCGTCCTCTTCTTCACCACCACGCTCATAGTAATCGTCACGATAGAGAAAAGCTACGATATCAGCATCTTGCTCAATAGACCCAGATTCACGAATATCAGACAAGACTGGTCTTTTATCCTGACGTTGTTCTACACCACGAGAAAGCTGACTTAGAGCAATTACTGGAACTTTCAGTTCTTTTGCTAGGATTTTCAACTGACGTGAAATTTCTGAAACTTCTTGTTGGCGGTTTTCTCGCCCAGTTCCCGTGATAAGCTGCAAGTAATCTATCAAAATCAAACCAAGATTACCCGTTTCTTGAGCAAGTTTGCGTGAGCGAGAACGAATTTCCGTGATTCGAATCCCTGGCGTATCATCGATATAGATACTCGCGTTGGCTAGATTCCCTTGAGCAATGGTATACTTTTGCCATTCCTCATCAGTCAATTGCCCCGTACGGATAGAATGGGATTCCACCAAACCTTCTGCCGCCAACATACGATCCACTAGACTTTCCGCACCCATTTCCAGTGAAAAAATAGCAACCGTTTTGTCCAACTTGGTCCCAATATTCTGAGCAATATTCAAGGCAAAGGCTGTCTTACCAACCGCCGGACGAGCTGCTAAGATAATCAACTCCTCCTCATGAAGACCAGTCGTCATATGATCTAAATCACGATAGCCTGTCGCAATACCTGTAATATCAGTCGTTTGCTGCGAGCGAGCTTCCAGATTTCCAAAGTTGATATTCAACACATCTCGAATGTTCTTAAATCCACTTCGATTAGCATTTTCACTGACATCAATCAGGCCTTTTTCTGCCTGAGCAATGATTTCATCAGCTGGTTGCGAAGCCTCGTAAGCTTGATTGACAGACTCTGTCAACTTGGAGATTAATCGCCGTAGCATTGCTTTTTCTGCAACAATCTTAGCATAGTACTCCGCATTAGCAGAAGTTGGCACAGAATTGACAATCTCAACCAAGTAAGACAAGCCACCAATATTCTGTAAATCACCTTGATTATCAAGAATGGTACGAACCGTTGTTGCATCTATAGCATCGCCACGATCGGATAAATCAACCATAGCTTGGAAAATCAAACGATGGGCATACTTAAAAAAGTCCCGAGACTCAATATATTCTCGCACAAAAACAAGTTTACTCTCATCAATAAAGATAGCCCCCAAAACAGATTGCTCAGCTAAGATATCTTGAGGTTGTACTCGTAACTCTTCTACTTCTGCCATCAGACTTCCCTTCCTTTTACAATCTTGTCAAGAAGGTGTAAACTTATCCTTCTTTCACACGAAGATTGATTACACTTGTGATATCTTGATAGATTTTCACTGGCACATCAATCAAACCAACCGCTCGAATCGGAGCTTGTACTTGAATATGACGTTTATCAATCTTAATTCCAAATTGCTTTTGCAATTCTTCTGCAATCTTCTTAT
The DNA here is from genome assembly GCF_013276615.1 of Streptococcus sp. 1621. Classification (NCBI taxonomy): domain Bacteria; kingdom Bacillati; phylum Bacillota; class Bacilli; order Lactobacillales; family Streptococcaceae; genus Streptococcus; species Streptococcus sp. 1621. Next base: position 61,694 of record NZ_VMLJ01000028.1, on the reverse strand, counting down.
TGGTAATAGAACCAAAGGTACGACCATCTGGACCAACTTTTTCAACAAATTCTACAACCGTTTCTTCTGCTTCAAGTTGGGCTTTAATTGCTTTTGCTTCTGCAATCATCTCAGCGTGAGCTTTCTCTTCGGATTTTTGTTTACCACGAAGTTCACCTACAGCTTGAGCAGTCGCTTCTTTTGCTAGGTTCTTTTTGATAAGAAAGTTTTGCGCATACCCTGTTGGTACTTCCTTAATTTCGCCTTTTTTACCTTTTCCTTTAACATCTGCTAAAAAGATTACTTTCATTCTTCTTTCTCCTTTTCCTTTATTTCATTTAATACAATTTCTGTCAGTTTTTCACCTGCTTCCGACAAGGTTAAATCCTTAATTTGAGCTGCTGCCAAATTAAAGTGACCTCCACCGCCTAACTCTTCCATAATCCGTTGTACATTCAGTTTACTACGACTTCGAGCTGAGATAGAGATAAATCCTTGTGTATTTTTCGCAAGAACAAAACTCGCTTCAATACCTGACATAGCTAACATGGCATCTGCTGCCTTACTAATAACAACTGTATCATAGCATTTCGTGTCCTTAGCCTCTGCTATTAGTACATCTGAACCTAATTTACGCCCCTGTAAAATCAGTTCATTGACCTCACGATATTCTTCAAAATCTGTCGCAGCGATTTCTTGGATAGCAATACTATCACTTCCTCTCGTTCTGAGATAGCTAGCAACATCAAATGTCCGACTAGTCACTCGTGAGGTGAAATTTTTAGTATCCAGCATCATACCAGCCATCAAGACACTTGCTTGCATACGACTCAAACGATTTTTCTTAGAATTCTGGAACTGAATCAATTCCGTTACCAACTCACTGGCACTGCTTGCACCACTTTCGATATAAGTGATGACTGCATTATCTGGAAAATCCTGATCCCTTCTATGGTGGTCAATAACGATGGTCTGTGTAAACAAATCATAAAATTCTTTTGATAATGTTAAGGCTGTCTTTGAATGGTCTACAAGAATCAACAAAGAACGATTGGTCACCATCCCCATTGCATCCTTAACAGACAACAACTTCGTAACTCCTTCTTTTTCTAAGAATGAAACAGCACGTTCAATATCTGGAGACATTTGTTCTTCATCATAAAGAGCATAGCTATTTTCAATCACATTGCTGGCGAACAACTGCATACCTACAGCAGAGCCCAAGGCATCCATATCTAAATTTCTATGCCCAACTACAAACACTTGATCCACACTACGAATCTTATCAGATATGGCTGTCATCATTGATCGAGTACGGGTACGAGTGCGCTTGATGGACGCAGCCGACCCACCGCCAAAGTAGACTGGATTTTTCGTTTCATCATTCTCCTTGACAACCACCTGGTCGCCACCACGTACTTCAGCCAAGTTCAAGTTGAGCAAAGCAACTTTCCCTATTTCATCATGATTTCCATCGCCATAAGAAAATCCCATACTTAAGGTCAAGGGCAACTGTCTCTGTTTCGACTCTTCTCTGAAAGCATCAATAACAGAAAATTTATCATTCATCAAGCCCTCAAGCACCGTGTAGTCAGTAAATAGATAAAATCGATCCATACTTACCCGACGAGAAAACATCATGTATTTTTCTGAAAACTCTGATATAAAATTAGCTACAAAACTATTGATTTGACTAATATCTGACTCAGAAGTTGCATCCTCCAAATCATCATAATTATCCACAGATACAATTCCAATCACTGGTCGACTCGTTACTAACTCATCTGTTATGGCTTGCTCCCTGGATACATCTACAAAATACAAAACACCGGAAGAAGCATCCATATGAACAGCATAACGCTTCTCACCCAGTTTGGCATAAGTAGACGGATTTCCTACTGAAGCCTTGATAATCGTTTGAACAGCTTCCAAATCAAAATCGCCATCTTCCTTGGTCAAAATCAATTCAGCATAGGGATTAAACCACTCAACCTCTCCAGAAGATAAATTCAATTTCATAACACCTACAGGCATCTGTTCCAATAGAGATGTCAAACTTTCTTCCGCTTGGTGGTTTACATACTGTATCTGTTCTACATCACTCCTTGTATAATGCACTCTCAGTTTCTTAAATAAAAAAACATAGCCTCCTACAAAAAGAAACAAAATTAAAAGCGTCAACAGATTATTATTAACAAAAATAATGAAAGTGGATAAGACTCCAAACGCAATCAATCCTACTAGAATAGGAAAAATTGGACTTACATAAAATTTTTTCATTCCAAACCTCTTGGCACCCATTATACCATAATAACCCTCAAAAAGCGACTTTTAAAGAAGTTTATGGCTATTAGCATTAACAGTTTAGCTGTGAGTTTATACATTCAGTCTCTATTTCTTCTTGATTTGAACATAAAAAATAGAGGAAGAAGTAGTCATCCTCTATTTTCTTCATTAACGATAGTTTCTTTAACTAAAAGAGACTATTCTCCAACTTCTATCTGAAGACCTTTCAATCTTTCTTGAGCTTGGCTTACAATAGACTCTATAATAAACTTACAAGGTTTGATTTCTTTGACTAACCCCGCAATCTGACCACTCATCATTGAACCATTTTCTGTATCTCCTTCATAAACCGCTTTAGAAAGAGATCCGATAGTAATTTCCTCTAATTCCTCACGGTTAGTTCCTTTTTGCTCTAATTCAATATAATGATCAGTCATGGCATTTCGGATGCAACGAACTGGTGCCCCAGCAATCCGTCCAGTAACAGCAGTTGCCGTGTCATTTGCCTCCAAAACTGCTTCTTTGTACTCTGTAGCAATCGGACACTCATCTGAAGCTAGAAAAACAGTTCCCATCTGTACACCTGCTGCTCCTAAAGCAATGGCTGCAGCTAGCCCTCTACCATCCGCAATTCCTCCTGCTGCGATAACAGGAATCGTAACAGCATCTACAATTTGCGGGATAAGAGCCATAGTATTACTTTCTCCGATGTGACCACCTGCTTCTGAACCTTCTGCAATAACAGCATCAACTCCGAGTTCTTGCATTTTTTGAGCATGTTTCACACTAGCAATAACTGGAATAACCTTAATTCCAGCTTCCTTCAAATAAGGCATGACATGTTTTGGTGTTCCCGCCCCAGTTGTAACAACAGGTACTTTTTCTTCGATAATAACTGTAACAATATCTTTGATATTCTTCATCATCAACATAATATTGACACCAAAAGGCTTATCTGTCAACTTTCTTAACTCACGAATTTCTTCACGTAACTGTTCTCCAGTCATCCCACCGGAGGCAATAATTCCCAATCCCCCAGCTTCTGATACAGCTGCAGCTAATTGATAATGAGAAATTTGAGCCATAGCTCCTTGAAAAATTGGATATTTAATTTGTAAAAGTTTTGTAATAGACATGTGAATACTCCTTTATTTTCTGTTGCTTCTTGTTGGCGTATGGGTAGTCATCCCACCTGATCCAAGTCAACAAGAAAATGAAATCATTTGTCTCCTTATATACGACTATCCTAAAAAAATTGGTTTGCGATCTTGCCTATCTGTAAAAGGAATTATTGGAGGTCGAGAGCGTGGCACATAATCTACAAATTCTTTACCTTCTTTATCAAACTGGGCGACTGCTAAAAATTGATCATGATAAAAGAAAAATTTATAGTCATTTTCAAAAGCTTGACGGAGCCACTTCTCTTTTGCCAAGATTGATTTCATAGGGTAATCATCCACTGCAGGAACCCACAGAGAATTCCGATGAACATGTGTCAACATCAAATCTCCCATATGAATCATCGTATCCTTTCCTTGTTTCAATAGAATAATACTATGACCATTACTATGACCACTCGTACGAATCATTTGAATTTCTGGAATCACATTAATGTATTCTGAAAAAGTTGTTACTTGCTTTTCAATTGGTTCCCAGTTTTCTCTAAGATAAGTGCCTTTTGTCCGATTATTAGGATTTCGCATTTCATACCATTCGACATCGTTTACAATGATTTTTGCTTTGGGATACTTGGATACCAAGTCTCCAGAGACATCCCTATAGGTCAAACCACCTGAATGATCATGATGCATATGAGTCATGAGAACAACATCAATCTGACTAGTAGTCAATCCTAAGAGTTCCAAACTCTCCTCAACCCTGCTCTCTGATAAAATACCTAAATTTCGTCTTTGTTTTTCTGATAATTTAGCTGTATCAAAACTAGTATCAATAAGGTAATTTTTCTCCTTATATTGAATCAAAATTGGATCTGTTAGCTCAGCCATCATATTATCCTCATTGGTTGGATAATAGCGCGACCATACAACTTTAGGAACAGGGCCAAAAAGTGTTCCTGCATCAGTTAATTTATCTGCACCACGTAGCCAAGTCAACTTCATATCATGGAACTGGTATTCCTGTAGTGTGAGATTTGTCATTCTTTACTCCTTTAGCCACTGACAGGCAATTCGCTTGCGAATCGAATCTCCTGATTTACCATACATTTCAAGCGTTTTAGCATCTTTTAAATACCGGTCAATGGGAATATCTTCCACAGTATGCAGAGGGCTCATCAACCGAATAATATCCTCAGAAATCTCCAAGGCAACTTTTGTTGTATAAAGTTTAATCTGACATACAAACAAAAGTGCATCTCTCATGTTATCTTGATACGAATTAAAATACGCTTTTGCTGAACACAATTTTGTATACAAGTCTGCAAACTGATACTGATAAACAGTTGCATCTAGTAAACGCTTGCCAAACCCACGTTTAACTTTCACAAAAGACAATCCTTTTTCAAATGCACCTTCAGCAACTCCGAGGGAGACTGCACTAAGACCAAGCTGTAATTTTTGAAGAATATCATTCAATTGTTCAGCACCTGATAAGCTCAAACCCAATAATCTGTCTTGCGTCAGAAGCACATTGTCAAAGGCAACAGAACTGATGGGTAACCCCTTTAGACCTGGTTTGCTAATGTCATCACCAATAACAACACCTGGATCTCTTGTATCGACTATGAAAAAACCAAAAGAATCTTTTCCCCCATCTGCTTCTATCTTCGCAAGTATCAATAAAATATCAGCAAATCGACAATTAGACACAATTGATTTTTCACCTGATAAACGCCAACCAGTAGCTGTTTTCGCAGCAGTAGTTTCAATTACTGACAAACTTTCCATGGATTTTCCTTCAGAGAATCCCAAGCCTACTAATCTCTCACCTTTTACTAATGATTCAAGATAGTGAGACTGCTGGTCTATGGTTCCAAAACGCATAAAAGGGTAGATTCCATAGTAAGCTTGAGTCAATAAAATTGTAGAAAATGCTGGAAAATACTTTGCAATCAGACGAATAAGAGTTAGAAAAGGTACAGTCGACCCATCAAGCTGACTATCTACACAAGAGGAAAAAATATTATATTTATCAATAAATTTAGAGAGTAACTCTTTCGGAAATTGATTTTCATCCTCCCTGTTCCTCAAATAGGGTAAAAGTAAATTCCGTAACTCTGCATCCAGTTCATGCTCCAAGGCATTATTATCAATCATCATCTTCACCTCAATTTAATTATCAGCAACAGGTTGGTAATAATCCCTCAATAGCTCTTCGTAAACATATGATTCAACCTCACTATAGGAAGGTTTATATGGTCTACAAAACCAAATATTAAATGGAATCGAATCTTTAAAAGTCACTGCTTTAAAGCGACTACTATCTACTAGATGGCTAATCGGTTTAGGTAAAATCGCGATTAAGTCCGTTTGGTAAGTTGACTCAACCAAAAAGTCCCATGTAGAGGAAAGATAAGCAAATTTAGGAGAAATTCCCTGTGAAGCGAATTTTTCAGTAACCAAATCATAAGTAGTAAAGGACTTATTAAAGGTTGCTATCTCATAGTCAGATATATCTGACCATTCCAGCAATCCTTTATCTGAAAGTGGATGATTTTTATCCATATAAGCAACATACTCATCCAGTTGGATAATATGCTGATCAAACTTCTTTGTATCCAACAAAGTAGGCTCAATCAAAAATGCTAGGCTCAAATCTCCTTCCGTCATTTTTTGACGAATTTCTTTTCCCCCTCCTTCTGTCACTTGTATATGGATATGAGGGTTATTTTTGAAAAATTGTGGAAGCAAACTAGCAAAATACACACGTAAAATCAAGGATGGAATTCCAAGGTTTATTGTCCCTTTTTGTTTTTGCGCTTCACTATGAATCATGGAAAGCATTTCTTCATGACGATTCACAATCTCAGTAGCAAACCGATAAATCTTTCTTCCAGCTCCAGTGAGACTTTCTAATCTCCCATTTTTTCTATGAAATAACTGAACCCCTTCAGTCGCTTCAAAATTTGTTACAAACTGACTTAAGGCAGACTGACTGATGTGGATTTTTTTCGCAGCAATGGAAAGATTACATCCACATTCTATAATATTGATAAAATAATTCATTTGAATAATATCCACTGGCCAATCACCTCTCTTTCCTTCGCTACTATAGATACTATCTTTTTCACCAAACTTATACGCAAACAGGAAACTCTAAACTAACACAAGCTCAGTTCTATCTCCGTTATTTATACAAGCTACCCAATAATTAAATCTTATAGCAAATCATATAATTTAGAAATCTTTCAACCTCTTTTCATTAGGTATAGTCTGTTAGATAACTATTGCACTCTCATTTATAAATCGCTTACAAAAGTTATCAATATATATCATACCACACTATGAAAAAAATATCTTCCTACCGATTGCTCATTATCAAATAGGCATGATTTTCAAATCATCTGAAACAATAACATCTCCGTCTGTCTTTTCAAGGACTTCCTCTAAAGTCACACCAGGAGCTAATTCCTTCAATAAGAATTTACCATCTTGGATTCCAAAAACAGCTAAATCAGTAATAATCAAATCCAATACTCCTTTAGCTGACAAAGGAAGGGTACACTCTTTCAACAATTTTGATTGACCATCCCCTGTCGTATGTTGAATCGCACCAATAACACGTTTTGCTCCAACAAGTAAGTCCATAGCACCACCCATACCTGGGGCAAACTTACCTGGAATAATCCAGTTTGCGATACTACCGTCTTGGCTCACTTCAAGTGCACCTAATACTGTAGCATCCACATGACCTCCACGAATAATCGCAAAAGATGTTTGCAAATCAAACAAGGCGGCTCCTGGCAACAAGGTGATTGGGGCACCTCCCGAATTTGCCAAGTTTGCATTGTATCCATCTTTGGTAGGGGTTTCCCCAAAACGAAGAGCTCCATTTTCTGCTTGAAGAATGACATTAACTCCCTCAGGGATATAATCGGCAGATGCATTTGGAATACCAAATCCCAGATTCACAACATCCCCATCTTTAAACTCAAGCGCCACACGTCTTGCAATAATTTCTTTTGCCTTCATTTTAGTTTACCCCCGCAAGTTTCTTAGTCTCTGTCCACAAATCACCCATCATTTTATGATGCTCTTCTGGAGACAATCCCTGAACAACATAATCGACAAGGATACCTGGGATGTAAATATCATTAGGATCAATTTCTCCCACTTCTAACAACTCATTAGTTTCTACAATGACTGTATTAGCTGCCAAAGCTAGCTGAAGTGAAATATTTTTTGTCGTACCGTCCAAGTATAAGTTCCCATACTTGTCTGCCTTCGTAGCCTTAATCAAAGCTACATCAATCTTCAATGGATCATAAATTAAATATTCTTTTCCATTGCGAGTAACCTTCTCCTGATCTTTTTCCAAAATAGTACCTACACCTGTTGGTGTCAATACTGCTCCTAGACCAGCTCCAGCTGCATGTAATCGTTCAACAACAGTTCCCATTGGAGTAAATTCAACTTCCATATTTCCACTGAAATACTCGTGTTGAGCTGCTGCAGACGTTCCTACGTGAGCTGCAATGTATTTTTTAACTTGGTGATTTTCACAAAGACGCCCCACACCGACTTCCTTACCAGGTTGAGATGTTACGACTGATACCAATGTCAAATCTTGCTGGTTTTGAGAAACCAATTCTTCAATCAATTCAAGTGGTTCCCCTACTCCAAGAAAACCTGAAATTCCTACTTTATCTCCTGAGTGAATCAAGGAAATTGCATCCGATAATGTTACAACTTGCATCTTCTATCTCCTCTTTCTATTTACGCTGAAACTCAGCTTTGCGTTTCTCAACAAAAGCGCGCATTCCTTCTACCTTATCTTCTGTTGAGAAGAGGAGAGCTTCAGCTTCTGTTTCTAATCGAATCGCATTTTTCAGTGGGAGTTCTGATCCAACTTGAATAATATGCTTGGCTTTTTCAACTGCCAAAGGAGCGTTTTTCATAATAGAGACTGCCAATTCCTCAGCTGCTGTCAACAATTCCTCGGCTGCCACCAATTTATTCAAGATGCCTAATTCATAGGCTTCTTGACCTTTAACCATTCTAGCAGTAAAAATTAGTTCTTTTGTCTTGCTGGTACCAATTAAGCGAGACATTCTTTGTGTTCCAGCAAATCCTGGAATAATACCTAGGCCTACCTCTGGAAATCCTACAGTGGTCTTTTCGTAACCAATACGAATATCTGTTGATAGAGCTAATTCCAAACCACCTCCTAAAGCATAACCGTTTAGAACTGCAATAGTTGGTTGCGTTAGTTCAGATAGACGGGTAAACGTATCATTAGCATAGGTCATATAATCATGTGCTTGGATAGGAGACATTTGATCCATCTCTTTGATATCCGCTCCTGCAACAAATGCTTTTTCACCTTGTCCAGTTACAATCACAACACGAATATCATCACTTGCTTCAATTTCGTCTAAAACATGATTTAAGTCAGTCAAAACTTCTGAACTTAAAGCATTCAAAGCTGCTGGACGATTTATTGTAAGGTAACCAATCCCATTCTTCTGCTCTAATAAAACTGTTTTACTCATTATTCTGCTCCTACTTAATTTTTTTTGAGTACAGAGTACAGTGTCAACAAATACCGATACCAAATGTAAGAGCTTACATTTTTATGATAACTCATTTAAATCAATCCGTCTACTTAATCTTAGTTTATAATCCTATAAGTACAGCTTATAGTTTAATTTTGCTTCAAATAATCCCCATCAAATGAACGATAGCAATCATATAAATACATATATGACCATTAAAAAATAGTTCATTTCAACAATATCAACTACCTTAAGTCTAGGAAAATATATAGCGAAGTGAATCTGGACTAGTGCAATATCGTTTCTAAACTATTATAAATTGATTTGAATTCAAAAATTAAATTGTTAAATTCTTGTTTCACTTTAATATAGAAGTTACTTCTTAAACGCCTTTTCCTAACAGCTCTACTACAATTCTTATCCAGCAGACTTAGATCTTAATTTAATCTATGTTCCATGACTGCTACTAACTTACACTATCAAAAATACCTTATCACGCAGCATCATGAAGAGCATGCGTGATAAGGTATAAGAATTATCAGTTTCCAAATAAAACTCTATTTAATAATGGTATATTAAAAGAAAGACACACGACATAAATAGTTCATTAGCGTTCAACGATAAGAGCTGTGCCCATACCGCCTCCAATACATAGAGTCGCTAATCCAGTTTTGGCATCGCGCTTCATCATCTCATGTACAAGAGTCACTAGGATACGACAACCTGAAGCCCCGATTGGATGACCAAGAGCAATAGCACCACCGTTAACATTGACAATATCTGTATTGAAACCAAGCGTTTTACCAACCGCACAAGCCTGGGCGGCAAAAGCTTCATTTGACTCAATCAAGTCAAGATCATCAACTGTCAAATTGCCTTTTTCAAGAGCCTTGCGTGTCGCATAAATCGGTCCACATCCCATAATCTTAGGATCCAAACCTGCGCTTGCATAAGAACGAATGCGAGCAATCACTGGAAGTCCTAATTCTTCAGCTTTGTCAGCACTCATGACCAAGACAGCTGCTGCTCCATCATTGATACCAGAAGCATTCCCCGCCGTAACAGAACCGTCTTTTTTGAAAACAGGACGTAACTTAGACAAGCTTTCCAAGCTGGCATCTTTTCTAGGAAATTCGTCTGTATCAAAGACAACCGGATCTCCTTTACGTTGCGGAATGACCACTGGAACAATTTCTTCTTTAAAGCGTCCAGATTCTATAGCTGCCACTGCTCTTTTTTGTGATTCTAAAGCAAGAGCATCTTGATCATCTCTGCTAATACCATATTCTTCAGCCACATTCTCAGCTGTAATCCCCATATGATATTCGTTGAAGGCATCAGACAACCCATCTTTAATCATGGTATCAACAACGTTAGAGTCTCCCATGCGTCCTCCCCAGCGGAAGTTTGGCAATACGTATGGAGCTTGACTCATATTTTCTGCCCCACCAGCTACGATAATATCAGCATCCCCACACTGAATAGCTTGAGCAGCCAATTGTACTGCCTTCAAACCTGAACCACAAACCTTATTGATAGTAAAAGCTGGTGTAAATTCAGGGAGTCCTGCATGAATACTCATTTGGCGAGCCACGTTTTGACCTAAACCTGCGCCTAGGACATTCCCCATGATCACTTCATCTACCTGCTCTGATTTAATATTCGCTTTTTCCAAAACACTCTTAATTACCAAAGAGCCCAATTCGACAGCTGAAATATTCTTCAAGCTTCCTCCAAAGGAACCCAAAGGAGTACGTACCGCCGATACAATAACTACATCTTTCATGACTACCTCCATTTTTTCTAGTAAGTAAAGAACCCTTCTTTTGACTTACGTCCCAATTTTCCAGCCTCTACCATTTTCTTCAAAAGAGGAGCAGGACGGTATTTTTGATCACCAAATCCTTGGTTCAAAACACCCATAATTGCAAGGCAAACATCCAATCCAATCAAATCGGCCAAAGCTAAGGGACCAATAGGATGATTCGCACCTAGTTTCATTGCCTCATCTATTTCTTCAGCACTAGCAACTCCTTCTCCTAAGATATAAATAGCTTCATTGATCATAGGAATCAATACACGGTTTACTACAAATCCATAAGAATCTTTAACATCAACAGGAGTTTTTCCAATTTTCTTTGTAAGTTCACGGATTTCTGCCACTACTTCATCCGAAGTCTGCAAAGCTTTAATCACTTCAACTAATTTCATCACTGGAGCAGGATTAAAAAAGTGCATTCCAATCACACGTTCTTGGTTCTTAGTTGCGGCTGCAATATCTGTGATAGATAGAGAGGAAGTATTTGATGCTAGAATTGTTTTAGAATCTGTGATTTCGTCCAATTGTTTAAATATACTGAGTTTAATATCACGATTTTCAGTCGCAGCCTCGATAACCAATTGTACATTTTTCGCGTCTTCGTATGAAGTAGAAGGAATTAAATTGGCAACCACTTTGTCTTTCTCATCTGCAGATAGACGTCCTTTTTCAACCGAACGTTCCAACTGTTTTGTTATGTTATTCAATCCTCGTTGAACAAATTCTTCTTTAATATCATTCAAATAAACCGTAAATCCAGCTTGAGCAAATACTTGAGCAATACCACTTCCCATCTGACCAGAGCCAATTATCATTACATTTGAGATCATTTTTTCTCCTTTTTATTCTAAGTAAATCACGTTATGAAGCAAGGACGATTGAAAATAAACCCTTCAATCGTCCTAGTTCTATTAAACAAATGCACCCAATCCAGTAATTTCACGACCTACAATCAAAGCATTGACTTCGTGCGAACCTTCATAAGTATAGATTGATTCCGCATCTGCAAAGAATCGTGCCACATCTGTTTCCAAAGTAATACCATTACCACCACATGTTTCACGCGCAAGAGCTACTGTTTCACGCATTACTAAAGAGTTATGCATTTTCGCTAGAGCAGAATTGAGCATCAACTCATTACCCTCTTCCTGCATTTCAGCAATACGAGTTGAATATGCAAGAGCTGCTACAGCATTGGCTTGCATTCTAGCTAATTTTTCTTGAACAATTTGGAATTTGGCAATCGGACGTTTAAACTGTTGACGGTCTTTTGCATATTTAAGAGCTGCCACATATGAACCACATGTTACTCCCATAGCAATGTGCGCTACATCGGCACGAGTAAATGTTAAAATACGTGCTACATCTCCAAATCCATTGATGTTAACCAAACGATCTGAGTCTGGAACTTCTACATTCTTCATTGTAATATGACCATTGCGGATACAACGCAGTGCAATCTTATGTGGAATAGGCTCTGCATGGTAGCCAGGAGCACCTTTACGGACAATAAAACATTTCACCTTACCGTCTGCCACATCACGAGCAAATACAGGAACAACATCTGCTGTATCTGAGCCACCAACCCAACGCTTTTCTCCGTTCAAAATCCACTTATCTCCAACACGCTCAGCAGTTGTTGATAGACCACCAGCAATATCAGATCCAGAAAGCGGTTCTGTTAAGGCAAAACATCCTTGCCAGTCAAATGAAGCCAACTTAGGAAGAAATTCTTTCTGTTGTCTTTCATCCCCACCCAATAAAATAGTGTTATAGCAAAGTCCTCCATGAACTGTATAGAAAGTTGCGATTGAAGCATCGAAGCGAGCTAGTTCTAGATATAAAAAGGTAATATACAATTCAGATGGTTTATAACTTCCTTCACGCCCTTCAAACAATTTTGGATTGTTCATGATTTGAGCACCCTTAGCGACAGCGTAAAATTCCTCAAATGGGAAATCAGGTTTTTCCCAGTATTCGTTGATAACTGGACGTAGATGTTTTTCAATCAAACGACGAGTTTCTTGTAGTACTTCAGCTTCCCCTAATGTTAAACCATCAGCGTAATGAAAGAGATCCTCAGGATATAGTTCACGTAAAATTTCTTGTTTTGTTGCCATAGTTATGACTCCTTCTTTTATTTTAAGAACGCTTACATTTTATTGCTCGCTATTTGTTGACAAGTCCATTCTATCGCTTCAACCAGTATTTTGTCTACTTAATAAAAATGAATAGAGCTATAAGTTGAATTTATAGATAGTTCTTCCACTTACTTTTTGAAAATTTATCCATAGAGACAAGCCATCTCTCTTATATAATCAATAACTGTTTTCTTCCAAACTTCCATTCTACAATCTACATACCCTCTAATGTCTCAGTAATTATTTAGATATCTATTACTCCTCATAGCTACTTGTATTACAAAAGACAAAATAGATAAAAAATACTTAAACTAGACATAATCGCTTTATATAGTGAAATAAAATCTAAACAAATTGACTAGGAAATTCAATCCAGTTACTAGCAATATTTTAACACCTAATACGTTCAACTCTAATTTCAATTAGCTACACAAACTCCCTCTTTCTTGAAATATAAAAAGTGATTTACCCGAAAGTAAACCACTTTTTATATTTCATTTTTCTTAAGATTCTTTAACTTCTAACAAACCAATTTCGCCATCCTCACGACGATAAATCACATTAGTTGTTTGATCTTCAACATCCACATAGATAAAGAAATCATGTCCCAACAAATCCATCTGTAGAATAGCTTCTTCCAAATCCATTGGTTTTAAATCAATTTGTTTTGAACGAACAACTTTAGACTGGACAACATTTGAATCTTCCACCAAAGCATCTGTAAATAATTGACTAGTTGCTACCTTATTTTTATTTTTACGCTCGATTTTTGTTTTATTTTTACGAATCTGACGTTCAATTTTATCAGTTACAAGGTCAATTGAACCATACATATCTTGAGACACATCTTCTGCGCGGAGAGTAATAGATCCAAGCGGAATCGTTACTTCCACTTTAGCCGTTTTTTCACGATAAACTTTTAAGTTAATTCGGGCATCCAACTCTTGTTCTGGCTGAAAGTACTTTTCGATCTTTTCGAGTTTAGAAACTACATAATCACGAATTGCTTCTGTTACTTCTAGGTTTTCACCACGGATACTATATTTAATCATATGAGTACCTTCTTTCTAAACATTTTTGTTTTTATGATTTTATTATAACGCTTTCATTCTATTTTTGCAAATTTTTTCCTCATCTTACAAGGGAAAATGTTTTTACATCCTTAGCATCAGCTTCTTCCAACATTCTCTTAACACGATTTATAGTTGCTCCTGTAGTATAGATATCATCTATAAGTAGGATTTTTTTAGGAATAGTGACTCCACTTTTAATAAAGAAAGGAAGTTCTGTCCCCAAGCGCTCTGAACGATTTTTAGAAGAACTGGCTCTCTCTTCTCTTTTCCCTAGTAAATCCAGATACGAAAAACCTGCTGCCTCTACCAAGCCCTCAACCTGATTAAATCCTCTGTCAAGCAATCTTTCAGGGCTTAGGGGAATTACGACAAATCTATACTCTTTGTACTTTTTTAACTCCGCACTTAAAAATGAAGCGAAAACTTTTCTTAACAGGAAGTCTCCATCAAACTTATACCGACTGAAAAAATCCTTCATAGCTTGATTGTAAGTAAAAATCGCTCTATGACTGACTTCAACTCCTTCTTTACACCAAAGTTGACAATCTTGACATTTTGTTGACAAACCTGTTTTCATACAATTTGGACAATTCTCTTCCCCAATTCTTTCAAAAGTAAAATCACAGTCTGAACAAAGACAAGAATCATCATTCCTCAGAAGTAATAGACTACTAAAAGTTAAAACAGTCTTCATAATCTGCCCACATAACAAGCACTTCATAGACCAGCCTCCTTATTCATCATCTGAATTTCCTTAATCGCCTTCTTGATTGAAGCATTTAACCCATCATGGAAGAAAAGCAAATCTCCTGTCGGTCTATCCATGCTTCGTCCAACTCGTCCACCAATCTGAATCAAGCTTGACTTAGTAAACAGACGATGATTAGCCTCTACTACGAAAACATCCACACAAGGGAAGGTAACTCCACGCTCCAAGATCGTCGTACTGATAAGTATTGTCAGTTCTCCATCTCGAAATGCTTGTACCTGCTCTAATCTATCCTCTGTTACAGAAGATACAAAACCAATTTTCTCATTTGGAAATTGCTCCTGTAAGATTTCTTTTAACTGCTCCCCTTTCTTAATTTCTGAAGCAAAAATGAGTAACGGATAAGCTGTCTTTCTCTGTTTCTCAATATAAGTCTTTAACTTTGGTGACAAACGATTCCTATCTAAGTAGCGATTAAAATCCGATAACCAAATTGATTTTGGAATAATCAACGGATTTCCATGAAATCGTCTCGGTAAGCTCAGTCTTTTTAGTTCTCCTAAACGGACCTTTTTATCTAACTCATCGGTCGAAGTCGCTGTTAAAAAGATTCTCAATCCATTCTCCTTTACACTATTCTTGACAGCGTGGTAAAGCGTGGGATTGTCAACATAAGGAAAAGCATCTACTTCATCTACTATCAGCAAATCAAAAGCTTGATAAAATTTCAATAACTGATGGGTCGTCGCAACAACTAGTGGTGTTCGAAAATACGGCTTTGATTCTCCATGTAGGAGGGCTATCTCGCAAGAAAAATCCTTTTGCAGGCGCTTGTATAGCTCCAAACAAACATCTATGCGAGGACTAGCCAAACATACTGAACCACCCCTATTAATCACCTTAGCCACAACTTGATAAATCATTTCTGTCTTTCCAGCCCCTGTTACCGCATGTACTAAGGTTGGCTCGTGCTTGTCTACTGCTTGAAGCAGTCCCTCTGACACCTTCTCTTGAAAAGGAGTTAATTGACCACGCCATTTAAGAATATCTTGCTTCGGAAAATCCTCCTGCGGAAAATAGTATAAAGCTTGATCACTCCTGACTCGCTTCATCAGCAAGCACTCTCGACAATAGTAAGCACCGATGGGCAAATACCATTCTTCTAGAATAGTACTATTACAACGTTGACAGAAAATCTTCCCCTTTTCCTTTCTCATTGCTGGAAGTTTCTCCGCCAACTGACGCTCCTCTTCTGTTAATTCATTCTCCGTAAACAAACGACCGAGATAATTTGGATTTACTTTCATACTTCTTTATTCGTAAAAACCTAGCGCTTTAGATGATTTTTTAGTACAATTAAATCATGGAATTTAGAACAATTAAAGAGGACGGTCAAGTCCAAGAAGAAATCAAAAAATCCCGCTTTATCTGTCATGCCAAGCGTGTTTATAGCGAAGAAGAGGCTCGTGACTTCATTACTGCTATCAAAAAAGAACACTACAAAGCTACGCATAACTGCTCTGCATTTATTATTGGGGAACGTAGTGAAATCAAACGTACAAGTGATGATGGCGAGCCTAGTGGCACTGCTGGTGTTCCCATGCTTGGGGTACTAGAAAATCACAATCTCACCAATGTCTGTGTGGTCGTGACACGCTACTTTGGTGGTATTAAACTAGGCGCTGGAGGACTAATTCGTGCGTACGCAGGCAGTGTTGCCTTAGCCGTCAAAGAAATTGGCATCATTGAAATAAAGGAACAAGCTGGCATTGCTATTCAAATATCTTACGCTCAGTACCAAGAGTACAGTAACTTCCTTAAAGAACATAATCTCATGGAGCTAGATACAAATTTTACAGATCAAGTCGATACGATGATTTATGTTGATAAAGAAGAAAAAGAAACTATTAAAGCTGCACTGGTGGAGTTTTTTAATGGAAAAGTCACTTTAACTGATCAAGGTTTACGCGAAGTTGAGGTTCCTGTAAACCTAGTGTAAACAATAGATAATACAGTGTTTCACTGATATTTTCACCGCTACTTTAATTAGCAACATAAAAAGGTTCTTGCCAAGAGTTACTAGAAAATGAAGCAATTCAAAAAGAAAACTGATAACTTTCTTCTTTACACCTATTTACTAAAATTAACTTATCACAATCGCTTAAAAATTAATGGCTTAGACCTGTGATATAAAAAAATCCTATCACTTCGATAGGATTTCTATATTTTACAAATGGTATAGATAGCGTTATACTAGATATATCTTATACAAAGAGGTATTCATATGTCTATTTATAACAACATTACTGAACTAATCGGTCAAACTCCGATTGTTAAACTAAACAACATTGTGCCAGAAGGTGCTGCAGATGTCTATGTAAAACTTGAAGCATTTAACCCTGGTTCTTCTGTAAAAGACCGTATTGCTCTTAGCATGATTGAAAAAGCTGAACAAGACGGTATTCTGAAACCTGGTTCTACTATTGTTGAAGCAACAAGTGGAAACACTGGTATTGGACTTTCATGGGTAGGGGCTGCTAAAGGGTATAAAGTTGTTATCGTTATGCCTGAAACTATGAGTGTGGAACGACGTAAGATTATCCAAGCTTATGGTGCTGAACTCGTCCTAACTCCTGGTAGCGAGGGAATGAAAGGTGCTATTGCTAAGGCTCAAGAAATCGCTGCTGAACGTGATGGTTTCCTTCCTCTTCAATTTGACAACCCAGCTAATCCAGAAGTACACGAAAGAACAACAGGAGCTGAGATACTAGCTGCTTTCGGTAAAGATGGATTAGATGCCTTTGTTGCTGGGGTTGGTACCGGTGGAACAATTTCTGGTGTTTCTCATGCACTCAAATCAGCAAATTCAAATATTCAAGTTTATGCAGTGGAAGCTGATGAATCTGCTATTCTATCTGGTGAAAAACCTGGTCCTCACAAAATTCAAGGTATCTCAGCTGGATTTATTCCTGATACACTTGATACAAACGCCTATGATGGTATTGTTCGTGTAACATCAGATGATGCTCTTGCACTCGGACGTGAAATTGGTGGAAAAGAAGGCTTCCTTGTAGGGATTTCTTCAGCTGCAGCTATCTACGGAGCCATCGAAATTGCCAAAAAATTAGGTTCAGGTAAAAAAGTCCTTGCTCTAGCACCAGATAACGGTGAACGTTATCTCTCTACAGCACTCTATGAATTTGAAGTTTAGTCTCCTAAATACAATTGGCCCTTATTATAGGGCTTTTTATTTTTACCTTGAAAATAGGAAGTTCTCCCTATAAGGATCGACTGCATAGAAAAAAGGAAGCAAATTTACTTCCTTTCTATAATTAGTTATTCAAGGCTGCTGCCATTGTAGCTGCAACTTCAGCTTCAAAGTCGTTTGCAGCTTTCTCAATACCTTCACCAACTTCAAAGCGAGCGAACTCAACTACTGAAGCGTTAACTGATTCAAGATATGCTTCAACTGTCTTGCTGTCATCCATGATGTAAACTTGTGCAAGAAGTGTGTAAGCTTGGTCAACTTTAGTATTGTCAAGCATGAAGCGATCCATTTTACCTGGGATGATTTTGTCCCAGATTTTTTCTGGTTTGCCTTCTGCAGCCAACTCAGCTTTGATGTCAGCTTCAGCTTGAGCAATAACATCATCAGTCAATTGAGCTTTTGATCCATATTTCAAGTGTGGGAGAGCTGGTTTGTTAACCATTGCACGGCTTTCGTTATCTTGGTCGATAACGTGGTTCAATTGTGCCAACTCATCTTTAACAAATTGCTCATCCAATTCTTTGTATGAAAGAACTGTTGGTTTCATAGCAGCAATGTGCATTGAAATTTGTTTAGCAAGTGCTTCGTCTCCACCTTCGATTACAGAGATAACACCGATACGTCCACCGTTGTGTTGGTATGCTCCGAAGTGTTGTGCATCTGTTTTTTCAATCAAAGCAAAGCGACGGAATGAGATTTTTTCTCCGATAGTCGCTGTTGCAGATACGTATGCAGCTTCAAGAGTTTCACCTGAAGGCATAGTCAAAGCAAGTGCTTCCTCATTATTAGCTGGTTTTCCTTCAACGATTGCTTTAGCTGTTGCGTTTACCAACTCAACAAATTGAGCGTTTTTCGCAACGAAGTCAGTTTCAGCATTTACTTCAACAACTGCTGCAATGTTACCGTCAACATAAACACCAGTCAAACCTTCTGCAGCAACACGGTCAGCTTTCTTAGCTGCTTTTGCCATACCTTTTTCGCGAAGCAATTCAATCGCTTTTTCGATATCGCCTTCCACTTCAACCAATGCTTTTTTAGCGTCCATAACACCAGCACCAGATTTTTCACGCAACTCTTTAACAAGTTTAGCTGTAATTTCTGCCATTTTGATTCTCCTATATTTTTTAAAAATAGGAGAGCAGGGCTAAGCCCCGCCCTCCTAGGTAATTACTATTTATTATGAATTAAGCGTTGTCGCCTTCTACAACTTCAACGATTTCTTCAATTGAATCTGCTTGAGTTTCTGAAGCTGCAAATTCTGCTTCAACTGCTGCTGCATCCTCACCTTGACGTCCTTCGATGATAGCGTCAGCCAATTTAGCTGTGATCAATTTAACAGCGCGGATAGCGTCATCGTTAGCTGGGATGATTACATCGATATCATCTGGATCAGTGTTTGTGTCAACCATCGCTACAACTGGGATTCCCAATTTTTTAGCTTCTTTAACTGCAATTTGCTCTTTATGTGGGTCAACTACGTACATCACATCTGGGATACGAGGCATATCTTCGATACCACCCAAGAATTTTTCAAGACGCGCACGTTGTTTGTTAAGAAGTGCAACTTCTTTCTTAGGAAGAACTTCGAAAGTTCCATCTTCTTCCATACGTTTGATTTCTTTCAAACGAGCGATACGTTTTTGGATTGTTCCCCAGTTTGTAAGAGTTCCACCCAACCAACGGTGGTTGATGAAGTATTGACCTGAACGTACTGCTTCTTCAGCAACTGCATCAGCTGCTTGTTTCTTAGTACCAACGAACAATACAACTGCATCGTTAGCTGCCGCATCACGCATGAAGTCGTATGCTTGGTCAGCGTATTTTACAGTTTGTTGCAAGTCGATAACGTGGATTCCGTTACGCTCTGTAAAGATGTATTTAGCCATCTTAGGGTTCCAGCGACGAGTTTGGTGACCAAAGTGTACACCAGCCTCAAGAAGTTGTTTCATTGAAATTACTGCCATGAGTATTTCTCCTTTTTGTTTTTTTCCTCTTCTTGACTTCAACTCGCAAAACGACCCAAGAGCAACTGCTTCACAATTCATCAAGAATGAGTATTATCGTTCACACGACAATTTTCATTTTACCATACTTTTCCAATATTTTCAAGCTATTTTGATATAATTTTTAATAGTTATTGTCTCTGGTAAAACCTAAAAAAGAGGGCTCTATTCGAGTCCCTCTCTCTAATTAGTCTGCATAAATATATGTCACAAAACCTTCAGAAGTCGTTGTTGGATTAAACCATCCACGGTGGTTTCCAAGTGTGCGATTACCTGCATAGTTTGATTCTGATACTTGGATACGTGTTGTTGATTCAACAGCTGTAACAACCGCTACGTGTCCATATCCACCATCGTTCCAACATGCAATTGCTCCAACTTGAGGTGTCGATCCTGTACGGAATCCTGCTGCAGCTGCACTTGTAGCCCACTGTGCTCCATTACCCCAATAGTCTCCAGCCCAAGGTGCTAATGTTTTAACTCCCCAGGTACATTCTCCAATTGGATAAGTTGAGGCATCCGTGTTATATGTTGGACGTACTTTAGCCTGAACAGGTGCTACTGCAGATTCAGATACTGCTTGTACCTGTGCTGTTAGGTTTGTATTACCTGAAGCAAGTACTGATTGTTGTTGGCTAGCTTGTTTTTCTTTATAAGCTGCTTCTGCTGCCGCAGCTGCACGTGCCTCTGCCTCAGCTGCTGCTTTTTGTTCCAATAGACTTGCTTTTTCCCCTTCAGCTGTCGCTTTCTCAGCAGCAAGACTCAATTCAGCAGCTTTTAGTTCTGCCTGTTTAGTAGTCAATGCTTGAGCATCATCTGCCAATTTTTGTTGATTAGCAATTACAGTATTGATAGCATCATTATTTGCTACTTGTTTTTCAGAAATAGCTTTTTTATCTGCCTTTTGTTGTTCTAACATTTTGTTATTCGCAGATACGATTTCACTCATTGCAGCAACACGTGAAATAGCTTCTGTAATTGATTTTGAGTTTACGATTGTATTGATGTAGCTAGTTGCGGCTCCATTTGTTTGAGCACTACGAGCTTGTTTTTCCAAAGATTGGTTACGAGAAACAATGTTTTTAGAAAGTTCTGTAATCTCACCCTCGAGTTTCTTAGATTCTGCTTGTAATCTATCATTTTCAGATTGCAAGTTAGATTGCTCTGCTTGAATAGCAGATACTTGCTCCTGAATTTGATCAACTTGTTTTTGTGCTTCTTCTTGTTGTGCTGTTAAGTTACTAATTTTATTATCTTGAGCAGCAATTTTGTCATCAGTTGTTTCTGCATGGGCAGTCGTCAATACTGCTGCCTGGGAAACCATTACTGTACTTAATAAAAGCGAGGCTAAGATTTTTTTCTTCATGGTTAATAAATACTCCTTCTGTTTAAGACAATACTAGTATACCAAAAAAAACTCCAATAAATATTACGCCTTTGTTACATTTATATGTCGTTCTTATAGATAATATTTTTCAAAAATAAATTGAAAAACAGTAATCCATAAAAAATTTAAAATCATCGTCGGTACCAAACCATATACTATAAAAATCGACATGTTATCCACTGTCAGCCCTACCATAAAAGCCAAAAGATAACTACCCATTTCAAACAGGAAGGTCAGGACAATCATAGAGAGCATTCGTGTCCAACGATTCAACAAAATAACACTATTCAATTTATGAAGAAAGGCTCCCAATAAGATAAATAAGAGAGTTGCAATCCCTATTAGATGGAAAAAGTAAACATCGTAAACCAAGCCCACCATAAAACAATAGACTAGGTAGAGATACTCTGATACTTCTATCGTCTCAAATAAGAGAAATAGAAAAAGAAAATGACTAGCTAAATGTACATGGGGGAAAAATGAGCCCAGAAGCTGGCTAATATGGGCGTCAATTAGAACAAAGAAAGGGAGCAATAAAAACACTCCAACCCGCTTCAACTGTCTCATTATGAATTCCCCACTAATTCTATCACATCCACATTATGAGTATCTGCACTCAATTTAACAGTTACTTCTCGTGTCAAATAGTCTGTACTGTGCATTGTGGCAACCACTTCACCAACAGGAATATCCGCAACGTTAAAGTTTCCTAATCCACCCGTTGTCACCTTATCGCCTGCACTAATATCGCTATTGCTATTTAATTGGCTAATTTTAAGAACTTCATTTTCCTTGTCGTAGCCAACAATAATTCCATAAATTGTGGTAGTGCCGTGTTGAATTTTAACAGAAATCTTATCAGTATTTTCTGTGTTTGTCAGAAGGTTGACCATAGTAGAGTTGTCCTCCACTTTTGAAACACTCCCAATCAAGCCACCATTTGCAATAGCTAACATGTTCTCAGAAGCCCCTTTTGATCTACCTGCATCTAAGGTCAACTCCTGCTTCCAAGATACCGGAGAACGCATAATAACATCTGCTGCTAAAGTCTTTGTGGCTTGCAATTTAGACCTCATATCAAGCAATTGGCGCAATTGTTCATTTTCTGTCTTTAAACTTTCCGCCTCATTTGATTTAACTTCTAACTGGTAAATCTGTTTCTTCAAACTTTCATTTTCATTATATGTTCGTGTCAAATGAGCCAGATCTGATTTGACAGAATCAAACCACCGAAAAGGTTTTTGCACAACCCTATCAACCAATGAGATTCCATCTCCTAATTTTGTCACAATTGTACTTGAATAAGTCGTCGCTAAGAGAGCTGACACAAGCAGAACAGTGACAAAAACAATAATGACATATTTTGATTTTTTAAAACGGTTCATATCCCTACCTTTATATCAAGAACTGTTACAGTAACTTTTAATCAATTCTTTAAATGCTACTAAGATTTTAAGAAAAATAAGCAACAACCAAGTACGAGAATAACAAGAATGGTCAGCGTATCCTTTCGAGTCCATTTCAATTGTCGGTATTGACTTCTACCTTTTCCACCCTGATAACCACGCGCTTCCATGGCGATAGCCAAGGAATCTGCACGTTTTAAACTTGTCGCAAAAAGAGGAATCAAAATGGGAATCATCGCCTTTACTTTTTGAACGATGCTTCCTTCACCAAAATCCACTCCACGCGCTTTCTGTGCATTCATAATCCGCGTCGTATCATCCATTAAGGTCGGAACAAAACGTAGACTCATGGACAGCATCAAACCAATTTCATGAACTGGAACTTTCACACGCTTTAAAGGTGCTAATAAAGCTTCGACAGCTGATGCCAAACTTAAGGGCATGGTCGTTAAGGTTAACAAAGTTGAAAAGAAAATAATCAATACAAAACGACAAAAAATAATCCCAGCTTGTTGCAAAGCATAATCTGTGATTCTCACAAACGAAAACTCAAATAACACATTCCCATTAGAAATGAAAAATAGTTGAAAAATAGTTGTGAAGGCAATCAAGAAAAACATAGACTTCAAGCCCTGAATAAAAAATGAAAGAGATACTCCTGACAAGGCAATAAATATCCCTGTCGCTATAAAAAGAATTAGATTCGTCAAGGGATTATTAGCCCAAAAAACGATCAAAATTAGTAACATCATAGCAAGCAATTTGCTACGTGGATCCAATCGGTGAACAATCGAATCCCCTGGGATATAACGCCCCAAAATCATACTATCCATTTAGCGACTCCTTGAACTCCTCTATCTTAATCGGTAATCGTTTAAATGACACGCCTCTATCAGCCAATCGTTTACAGAAAGCCGTAATCTTAGGTACTCCCAACTGCACTTCTTCCATAAAAACAACATCTTGAAAGACATCACTCGGTTTACCACCCTTAACCAAACGTCCCTTTTCCATTACATAGACTTGATTCGCATATTCAGCAACATCATCCATCAAATGCGTTACCAAGACGATGGTCATCCCTGACTGGTGGAGTTTTTTGAACAAATTCATCAACTCTTTTCTACCCAGAGGATCTAGGCCAGCTGTTGGCTCATCTAAGACTAATATAGCTGGCTCCATGGCAAGTATGCCTGCAATGGCAACACGTCTCATTTGTCCCCCTGACAACTCAAACGGACTGCGATTAAAAAGTGATTCATCAATTCCAACCAGAGCCAGTTTCTCACGCGCAATCTTCTCCGCATCTTCTTCAGAAACTCCAAAATTTTGCGGTCCAAAAGCAACGTCTTTCAAAACCGTTTCTTCAAAAATCTGATTTTCAGCAAACTGAAATACCAAGCCAACCTGTTTTCTAATTTGACGAATATCTTTATTTTTAGAAGTCGAGGTGATTAAGGTATCAAAAACCCTCACACTCCCTTGACTTGGCACCAATAAACCATTTAAGAGTTGTAAAATAGTTGATTTACCACTACCTGTGTGCCCAATTAAAGCCGTATAAGAACCATCTTCAATCGTCAAAGAAACATCCGACAAAGCTGTTGAAGCTAAGGGAGTCCCTTCTTGATATGTAAAACTCACATTTTCTAGAGCAATTCCCATAATTTATCCTCTAGCTCACTTTCTGTCAAATAATTTTCAGGTAAATCATAGCTATTCTGGCTCAAAGAATATTTTACTTGATTGGCAAAAGGATCGTCTAATCCAATTTGATCTAAATCATTTCGAGAGAAAAGTTCTCTTGGGCTACTAGTTGATTCAATTTCCCCTTTTTTCATGACCAATACGCGGTCACTCATGGCAACTTCTTCCAAATCATGGGTAATAGAAATGACCGTCATATCATAGTCTTTCCGAATTCCCTGTACTGTCTCAATCAGTTCTCTACGCCCCTCAGGGTCCAACATACTCGTTGCTTCATCTAAGATTAAAATAGCTGGTCTTAGGGCTACAACGCCTGCAATGGCCACACGTTGCTTTTGGCCACCTGATAGACGCGCCGGCTCTCTCTTTTTAAAGTCTAACATGCCAACTAAAGCCAGAGCTTCTTCCACTCTCTTTTTCATTTCTTGACGAGAAAGGCCCTGATTTTCCAAACCAAAAGCAACATCATCTTCAACAGTCGCTCCAACAAATTGATTGTCTGGATTTTGAAAAACCATACCGATTTGACGACGTATATTCCAAACATTTTCCTCAGTCAGCCGTTGACCATCAATTACAATCTCTCCAGATTCCGCTTCCAATAAGCCATCGATTAACCGGACAGTCGTTGATTTACCACTACCATTATGCCCTACAATCGAAAGCCATTCTCCACGTTTCACGTGAAACGTAATATCTTTCACATCATAGTATTCCTGACTTTCCTTATAGCGAAAAGAAAGATTTTTTACATCAATTATTGATTTCATTTCGAACCAAATGTCCCTTTAAATACATAAGCACTACCCTTGAAATAATCATAGCCAGAGTAGATAGTGAAAAACAAGGCTACATAAAGTAGAACTTGACCAAGCAAAGTCCAATGTAATAGCAAGAAAATAATGGCAAACATCTGACTGAAAGTTTTAATTTTTCCAGGCATTGCTGCTGCTAAAACTTTTCCACCAGTTTCAACCAATAAAAGCCTTAAACCTGTCACAGCCAACTCTCGACAGATAATCACTGCAACAATCCAAGCCGGAGCCATATCTAACTCAATCAACATAATAAAAGCCGACATAACTAGTAACTTATCCGCCATGGGATCTGCAAATTTACCAAAATTACTGACCACATTCCATTTACGTGCTAAATATCCATCTAAATAGTCGGTAATACTGGCAATAGAAAAGATAATAGCTGCCACTATATGACTTTCTATCGAATTTCCTATCGTTAAAATAAAGATAAAAATAGGTATAAAGAGAATTCGACCTATTGTTAAGAGATTGGGAATTTGTTCTTTTTTCATTCGTTTTTCCTTAATTTTTAGTAAAGGTTACAGTGATTTGTCCAGTCTGCGCTGTTAACTTCGATAAATCAACAGTCTGATTATCTACTGTCAAAGTAACACCTTTTACAACACCTAATGTAATGGTTACAGGACTTTTAGTTGCAACTGTTGCTTCTGCACTTTTCTTCTCTGGCGATAGGGTTACACCGCCCTCAAGTTCGCTTTCTGAAACGCTGACCCAACTTGTAACATCTGAAACTGCCAATTGCAATTTAACTGTTTCTTTACTTGTCTTATAAGCGATTTCTACATGATTTCCTTCACCTGATACACTTATAGTTGATTCTACACTAGAAGAACTGCTAGATGAACTACTACTTGAAGAGTGGGGAACAGAGCTAGTTGAACTTATTGAACTTGTTGATTGAACCACACTGTAATTAGAAAGAGAAGACCCCTCTGGTTGAGTTTGAATATAGTTCCAAACATAATAGGTCACAAAAATTAAAATCGATAAAGCAAAAAGGATAAAATAAAATAAAGGTAAAAAGGATGTTTTTTTCTTCTTTTTCTTACTTGAACGTCTACGACCTGTCAACTCATCTTCATCAACATCTACTTCCTCATAAGTAATCATACTCCCAGAATCATAAGCATCCAAAACAATTTGATCATCTAACTCAACAGCCCATGCATATTTTTTCAAGAAAGAACGCGTGTAAAAAGGACTTGGAAGTTGATCGAAATCGTCTGCTTCCATTGCTTCCAACATATCTAACTGGATTTCTGTCTTTTTCTGCAATTCATCTAAACTCAATCCCTGATTGATTCTAGCTAATCGTAAAACCTCACCAATTGTTTTTTTCCTCATACTTGTCATCCCTTCTTTCTAGTATCTATTATGATAGGTTACTACGATGGGAATATTGTAAAATCAACTATATCCCCTTCATCTATTAAGTGATGTCCTGCTTCAAGGACATCCTCTAAAGTAATTTCCTGTAAAATCTTTGGTAAGTCAAAAATTGTCTCACCATGTTCAAAAGCATCATATCGCGTTGCAATAAATTCAAGAGAGTTCATGCTACTGAAAAATTCGCCAAACATCTCTCTTTTGATAATATCTAAATGTTCCTCTGTAATATCTAAATCCTTTGTAAAATTACGAATAGCCTTCCTGAATTGATGAGACAAAGCAACTGGCTCTTTCGTATCCATTGTCAACATGACAAAATGAAAGCGACTTGTTACTTCAATTTCAAGAGATAGGGAAGCATCTAATTTACCTGATTCATAACATTTTTGAAAACGATCCGAAGTCCAACCAAACATCATTGCAAACAATAATTTTAATAAAATATGATGTCGATAGCAATCCGCCTCAGCAACTTCTCGCTTACCTCTAACTCCAATCGCTAGTTTGGGAGAAGATACTTCCATTCTCATACTGTCTGTTGACTTCACAGCCTGTAAAACAAATTTTTCTCTTGCTAGTTCCTGAACATCTAAATCTTTCAGTTCTTTTCTTCCAAAGTAGTTCTGTACTCGCTCCACATCAAAATTACCAACTAAAAACAGAGACATGTTTACAGATTTATAAAATCTTGTAAAATTTTCTTGCAAATTAGTTAGATGGATTTGGGAAATTGACTCCTCACTGCCAACTATATCAGTTGCTAAAGGTGTGCCAGGATACAAATTCGCTAAAGTTGAAAAGAATAAACACGAATCTGGATCATCTTGATACATTTCTCGTTCTTGCTGGATAATATCCTGCTCTCTTAAAATGGAATCTTCAGTAAAGTGTGCTGATGTTACCAATTCATCAAGTAAGTCTAAATTTTCTAAAAAATGATCCGTTGCTGAAAAAAGATAGTTTGTTTTTGTAAAGCTTGTAAAGGCATTACTATCTGCACCTAGACTCGTAAAAGCAGACATCAAATCGCTAGCATCTTCTCTTTCAAATAATTTATGTTCAAGAAAATGAGCAATTCCTGCAGGATATTGTTTTACATCTCTGTCAACTTCTGTGACAAGCGTATCTACCGAACCAAACTGGACAGTTACACTCCCGTAAACCTCTTTAAATTCCTTTTTAGGCAAAAGAGCAACTGTCAATCCATTCGACAAACGAGTTCGATAAACCATTTCTTTTACAGCTGGATAGTATTTTTCTTCAAAAACAACCTTTGTCATTCTATTCCTTCCATAAAGTAAATCGCCTGTAGTTTCACATTATTAGCTGCTCTACAAATAGCATCTTTGTCAACTTGCTCGAGTTTTGCAATCCAACCTTTAAAGTCTGCTGAAGATTTTCCAAGTAAGGCATTTTGATAAGCACGTTCAATCAATGAACTTTGATTATCTTGAGAAAGCAACAAAGACCGACGAATCATTTCCTTGGTCTGCTCTAGCTCAAGCTCTGTAAAATATCCTTTTTTTAAATCAAGCAGTTGATTATTCATCATTTTTCGAGCCTGGTTACGATTTTCTCGATCAATGCCAGCATACATCCTCAAGAATCCACTAAACAAATCAAGCTGACTTGAAATAGTATAAGCCAATCCAGCATTTTCACGGACATTTGTAAAGAGCTTAGAGTGAGCAAATCCACCAAGTAAACCATTCATTACAATTATGGGTAAATGTTGCTCATCACCATATTCAGAAGGGCAATGATATCCCAACTCTAAAATAGACTGTCCCACATTTTTCCGAATCATACCTTCCTGAAGGATATTGGAATAAGGTTGACAATACTGGACCTTCACATCTCCTTCTCGATCTTTAAAGACAAATGATTCTAATACATTTTGAATTTCAACCTCATTAAAATCACCTAGGAAAAAGAAATCTATTCGATCATTGGCCAAAAATTCTTGGAAACAAGAATAAGAACTTTGTGGAGTTTCAGCTAAAATACGATTTCGTAAATCACTATATTCCAATTGAAGACGTTCATCATGAAAAAACAATTTATCCAATTCTTTATGTGCAAAATAAAAAGAATCATCCATATCAGCTGCTAAACTTGCTAGCAATTGCTTTTTCTCAATTTCAAATAAGGCGGGATCAAACCCATTATCAACTACTACGGGTGAAAAAAGAGTTTCTTTTACAAGTTCCAAAACCTGAGAAGTTAGCACATTTTTCCTACTTAAAAACTCATCACGAACATAGGTAAATGTCAATTCTACAATGTGACTTTGCCCTCTTCTGAAACAATTGGTTGACATATCTGTACCGTATAGACTGGCCAAGTGTCTCCTAAAATTTTGAGAAGTGGGGTACATCTGGTTGGCAGTTTCTAGCATACTCGCACTCAACATGCGACCTGCAATCGTATCAAGAGATAATGGAACTGTAAAACGCACGGTAATTTTGTTCGTTTTAAACTTTTTTGATTGGATAAAATGTGTTGAAATTCCATGCACTAACTCCATGATTTACCTCCTTATATACAGACTTCTATTATATCACGAAAACCTGAAATTTTCTTGTTCTCTGTAACACTTTTGAAATAAAAATCGCTTACATTTCTCCCTGTTTCTCTCACTATTTTTAGGAAAATATGGTATAATACCAAAGATTGAGGTGAATTATGGAATACAAATTATTTGAAGAATTTATTACCCTCCAAGCACTACTCAAAGAACTTGGAATCACACATAGCGGAGGAGCTATCAAATCCTTTCTCTCTGAACATTCTGTTTACTTTAATGGGGAATTAGAGAGTCGTCGCGGTAAAAAACTTCGTATTGGCGATAAAATTGACATCCCTGACATGAATATTGACATTTTGTTGACACAACCTACTTCTGAGGAGCAAGATGAATACCAAGCTGATAAAGTTGAAAAAGAACGAATCGCTAAACTTGTTAAGGAGATGAATAAAGGAATAAAAAAAGACAAATCGAAACTTTCTTCATCACCCAAAAGCAAACAAGCTCCGCGATTCCCTGGTAGATAATCATGTGGCTACAACACCTATCTCTTAAAACTTTTCGTAACTACAAAGAGACGAAAATAGACTTTAATCCTAAATTAAATATCTTTTTAGGACGCAATGCACAAGGTAAAACAAATATGTTAGAGGCTATCTATTTTTTAGCCTTAACACGTAGTCATCGAACTCGAACCGATAAAAATCTCATTCATTTTGATGAGGAACAACTTCATCTTTCAGGTCTTATTCAGAAAAAAACGGGATCCATTCCTCTAGAAATAGAACTAACACAAAAAGGCCGGGTGACAAAAGTTAATCATTTAAAACAGGCACGACTTTCAGATTACGTAGGACACATGAATGTTGTCTTATTTGCTCCTGAAGATTTACAACTAATTAAAGGAGCACCTTCAGTTCGACGAAAATTCATTGATATGGAACTTGGACAAATCAAGCCAATCTATTTATCTGACTTAACCAATTATAATCACATCCTAAAACAAAGAAACACTTACCTAAAATCAGCTCAAATAATAGATGAAACCTTCCTTTCAGTACTAGATGATCAGCTAGTTTATTATGGATGTCGTGTAATGAATCACCGCTTAGATTTCATAAAAAAACTAGAATCATTTGGGCGTAAGAAACATTTTGAACTCTCTAATCAGATTGAAGAGTTGTCAATATCCTATCAATCTTCTGTCAATATGACTGACAAACAAAACTTGTCCGAATCTTTCAAAATTGCTTTAGAAAAAAGTAGATCCAGAGATTTATTTAAAAAGAATACTGGTGTTGGTCCTCATCGAGATGATATCTCTTTTTATATAAATGGGATGGATGCTAGTTTTGGAAGTCAAGGTCAACATCGTAGTCTCGTCCTATCGATAAAATTAGCAGAAATCGAATTAATGGAAAGTATTACTACAGAATCTCCAATATTACTGCTTGACGATGTTATGAGCGAACTTGACAACACTCGACAACTAAAATTATTAGAAACGATTTCTCATTCAATCCAAACCTTTATTACAACAACAAGCTTAGATCATCTTCAAAATCTGCCAGAAAATCTAAGTATCTTCACTATTCAGGATGGTAAAGTTGCTGTAAATAGAAATTGACAACATTGTAAAAGAACTCCTGTTTTTACTGGAGTTCTTTTCATTGTTTTTTTACATAGAATAATTTGGTGCCTCATTCGTAATTTGTACATCATGAGGATGGCTTTCTTTCAAACCAGCACCAGACATTTCAATAAATTGAGCATTATCGTGTAGTTCTTTAAGGTTAGCTGCACCACAGTAACCCATACCAGAGCGGATACCTCCAATCATTTGGAAGACAATATCAGCTGCCGCACCTTTATAAGCAACACGACCTTCAATTCCTTCTGGAACGAGTTTGTTTGCTTCATTGACAGAACCTTGGAAGTAACGATCGCTTGAACCTTTCTTCATAGCAGCAATTGATCCCATACCACGGTAAGTCTTAAACTTACGTCCTTGGAAGATTTCAGTTTCGCCTGGAGCTTCATCAGTTCCAGCAAACATTGATCCAAGCATAACTGCATTTCCACCTGCAGCAAGGGCTTTTACAATATCTCCAGAATACTTGATTCCACCGTCAGCAATTATCGTTTTACCATATTCACGCGCAACAGCTGCAGCATCATAGATAGCTGTTACTTGCGGAACACCAACACCAGCAATCACACGAGTAGTACAGATAGAACCTGGGCCAATACCAACCTTGACAACGTCTACACCTGCTTCATAAAGGGCACGTGCACCTTCAGCAGTAGCAATATTTCCAGCAATCAAAGTACGATCTGGGAAGTGAGCACGAATCTCAGCAATTTTACGCAAGACACCTGCAGAATGACCATGTGCAGTATCAATAACAATCGCATCCGCCCCTGCCTCAAAAAGCGCCTCTGCACGTTCAAAGGTATCTGAAGTAACACCTACTGCACCTGCAACTAGAAGACGACCAAACTCATCTTTCGCCGCATTTGGAAACTCAATAACTTTTTCAATATCTTTGATAGTAATCAAACCAGAAAGACGGCCTTCTTCATCGACCAACGGAAGCTTTTCAATACGGTGCTCTTGAAGAATACTCTCAGCTGTTGAAAGATCTGTACCTACAGGAGCAGTCACAAGATTTTCACTGGTCATATGATTTGAGATTGGTTGGTTATAGTCTGAAATAAAACGAAGATCTCGGTTTGTCAAAATACCAACCAATTTACGATTTTCAAGTGTTTCAACAACTGGAACACCACTGATGCGGTAACGACCCATAAGCTCATCTGCTTCAGCAATTGTATGTTCAGGCGTCAAGAAGAACGGATCAATAATAACTCCATTTTCAGAACGTTTTACCTTACGAACCTCGTCTGCTTGTTGAGCAATTGACATGTTTTTATGGATAACTCCGAGACCGCCTGCACGAGCAATAGCAATGGCCATTTGACTCTCTGTAACTGTGTCCATAGCAGCGGTAATAATTGGGATATTTAAAGTCAGATTATCTGCCAATTTAGTTGTTAAATCTGCATCGTTAGGCAACACATGACTTTCAGCTGGAATAAGCAATACATCATCAAAGGTAAAACCTTTTTTCAAAAATTTAGTGTCCCAATTAGACATTCGAAGTTTCCTCTTTTCTTTATTTTTGAGCTTGACTCTTTTTATATTGTATCTATCATACCATTCTATAAAAATTTGTCAAATGTTACAGGGGTAAATAAAAAACTATCTTTTCTTTGAGATAGAAATGATAGTTTCTTGTAAAATAAACTTAGTTAAAGTAATGAAGTCCCATTGCTCCTTTAACCTCAGATAGGGTTTGACCTGCAACTTCACGCGCTCTTTCACTACCTTTTTGAAGCATATTATAAACTTCTCCCATATCCTTAGCAAATTCGATACGGCGCTCACGAATAGGACCCAGTTCACGTTCTAATATTTCAAGTAGATAACGCTTGGTCTTCACATCACCAAGACCACCTCGTTGATAATGTTCTTTCATGTCAGCAATTTCTTGAGCATCTTCTGGGCGACCAAAAACATCTAGATAATGGAAAACCATATTTCCCTCAATCTTACCTGGATCTTCCACTCGAATATGATCTGGATCTGTATACATACTCATTACTTTTTTACGCAAAGTATCCGCATCATCAGCTAAATAAATACCATTATTGAGTGATTTAGACATTTTAGCATTTCCATCTAAACCAGGCAAACGCCCTGCTCTCTCATTTTCTGGATAAATACCTTCCGGCTCTACCAAGACATCACAGTTATATGCATTGTTAAAAGAACGAACAATTTCACGAGTCTGCTCAATCATTGGTTTCTGATCTGTCCCAACAGGAACATAATTAGCCTTAAAAGCAGTGATGTCAGCTGCTTGAGCGATTGGATAGACCAAGAATCCTGTCGGAATGCTTTCTCCAAATCCTTTCTGAGCAATTTCTGTCTTGACAGTTGGATTGCGCTCCAGACGTGCTAATGACACCAAATTCATATAATACATAGACAACTCAGCCAACTCTGGAATCTGGCTTTGAATAAAAATAGTTGACTTACTTGGATCCAATCCAACTGCAAGATAATCCAAAGCCACATTTCCAATAGACTCTACAATGGTTTGAGGATCTTTGGCATGATCTGTCAAGGCTTGTTGGTCAGCCAAGAACACAAACATATCATACTTATCCTCTTCCTGTAATGATACTCGATTTTTGAGACTTCCAACATAATGTCCAATATGCAATTTTCCTGTTGGACGGTCTCCTGTTAAAATAATGGGTTTAGTCATTTTGTTCTCCTTCGATATAGTCCCTTCAATTATAGCATTTTTTTAATGAAATAACCGTAATTTATCAAAATAAATCAGTCTTGCTATTTACAGATTTGTGTAAAGGATGCTGTAAATGTAATTTACACAAAATTGACAAATAAAAATTTGAATATTTCTGTATTTTCTAGTAGAATAAATATATTACGTATATAGGAGAAAAACATTGCTTACAGTATCTGATGTTTCACTACGTTTTAGTGATCGCAAACTTTTTGATGATGTCAATATCAAATTTACAGAAGGAAATACTTACGGATTAATTGGTGCTAATGGTGCCGGAAAATCTACCTTTTTAAAAATTTTAGCCGGAGATATCGAACCTACTACTGGTCACATCTCTCTTGGTCCAGATGAACGTCTCTCTGTTCTTCGTCAAAATCACTTTGACTATGAAGATGAACGTGCCATTGATGTTGTTATCATGGGAAATGAAAAACTTTATAGCATCATGAAAGAGAAAGATGCTATCTACATGAAGGAAGATTTCTCAGACGAGGACGGGGTTCGTGCTGCCGAACTCGAAGGAGAGTTTGCTGAGCTTGGAGGCTGGGAAGCAGAAAGCGAAGCCTCTCAACTCCTTCAAAACCTAAACATTCCAGAAGAATTACACTACCAAAACATGAGCGAATTGGCCAATGGTGAAAAGGTTAAAGTTCTCCTTGCCAAAGCACTTTTTGGTAAACCTGATGTTCTTCTCTTGGACGAGCCTACCAACGGTTTAGACATCCAATCAATTACATGGTTAGAAGACTTCTTGATTGACTTTGATAACACAGTTATCGTAGTATCCCACGACCGTCACTTCTTAAACAAAGTATGTACTCACATGGCCGACCTTGACTTTGGAAAAATCAAACTCTATGTCGGAAACTACGACTTCTGGAAGGAATCTTCTGAGCTTGCTGCTAAATTGCTAGCAGACCGTAATGCTAAGGCGGAAGAAAAAATTAAGCAACTCCAAGAATTCGTTGCTCGCTTCTCTGCTAACGCATCTAAATCTAAACAAGCAACTTCCCGTAAAAAGATGCTTGATAAGATTGTCTTAGAAGAAATCATTCCATCTAGCCGTAAATACCCATTTATCAACTTTAAAGCTGAACGTGAGATCGGTAATGATCTCTTGACAGTAGAAAATCTATCTGTCAAGATTGACGGTGAAACTATTCTTGACAACATTAGCTTCATCTTGCGTCCAGGTGATAAGACAGCGCTTATTGGACAAAATGACATCCAAACGACTGCACTAATTCGTGCAATCATGGGGGACATTGACTATGAAGGAACTGTCAAGTGGGGAGTAACTACTAGCCGTTCTTACTTGCCAAAAGATAACTCGGCAGATTTTGCAGGAGGAGAGTCAATCCTTGACTGGTTGCGTCAATTCGCAAGTAAAGAAGAAGATGACAATACTTTCCTACGTGGCTTCCTCGGCCGTATGCTCTTCTCTGGAGATGAAGTTAACAAACCTGTAAATGTCTTGTCAGGGGGAGAAAAAGTTCGTGTCATGCTTTCAAAACTCATGCTCTTGAAATCAAATGTCCTTGTCCTTGATGATCCAACCAATCACTTGGACTTGGAATCTATCTCAAGCTTGAACGATGGATTGAAAAACTTTAAAGAATCAATCATCTTTGCCAGCCATGACCACGAGTTTATTCAAACTCTAGCCAACCATATCATTGTCTTGTCTAAAAATGGCGTCATTGACCGTATCGATGAAACATATGATGAATTCCTAGAAAATGCAGAAGTACAAGCAAAAGTTAAAGAACTTTGGAAAGACTAAATAAAACTTCAAAACTCAGTTGGGTTAACCAGCTGAGTTTTCTAACATTTTATGAGGTAACATGAAATTATTTTTTAAAACATATTGGACCTATTTTGTTTCTTTCATCATTCCCATAATCATTATGATAGGAGTATATCTATCTCAAGGTATCTACTGGAATAGCGATACATCTCCACTATTAGGAGATGGGTTTCATCAATACGTTATTTTTGATATATCTCTAAGAAATATCCTACACGGAAATGGTAGTTTGTTTTACACCTTTACAAGTGGCCTCGGATTAAATTTCTATGCCCTATCTAGTTATTACTTGGGTAGTTTCTTTTCACCACTAGTTTACTTTTTTGATCTAACAAATATGCCAGATGCTGTCTATCTGACAACTCTCTTAAAATTTGGATTGATTGGACTGTCAACTTACTTTAGTTTAAATAAATTATTTCAATCGATTCCTAATCCTTTAAAACTAGCTTTATCTACTTCCTATGCTCTGATGAGCTTTACCGTTAGTCAATTAGAGATAAAAACCTGGCTAGATGTTTTTATCTTGATTCCTTTAATTATCACTGGTTTACATCTACTGATAACTGAAAAGAATTTCCTATTGTACTTTACAAGTCTGTCAATCTTATTTATTCAAAATTATTATTTTGGATATATGACAGTATTGTTTCTTATTTTCTGGTATCTCTGTCAAATTTCGTGGGACTTTAAAACCCGAAAATCATCGGTTCTTGATTTCATAGTTATCTCCTTTTTAGCTGGTATGGCTAGTTTGATTATGACTCTTCCCACTCTGTTTGATTTACAGACACATGGGGAAAAATTAACTGAAGTTACAAAGTTTCAAACTGAAAGTAGCTGGTATCTTGATCTCTTTGCTAAGCAATTCATCGGTTCCTTTGATACAACAAAGTATGGGGCTATTCCAATGATTTTTGTCGGACTACTTCCCTTTATTTTGACTATTTTATTTTTTACACTGAAAACTATTAAGTTTCACGTGAAACTTACCTATGCAATCTTCTTTGCATTTCTAATTATCAGCTTTTATATAGAAGCTCTTGATTTATTTTGGCAAGGCATGCATACTCCAAATATGTTTTTACATCGCTATGCTTGGATTTTCTCTACCTTGTTAATTTACACAGCAGCAGAAGTCTTAAATCGTCTGAAAGAACTTAAAGTCTGGAATTTTTTAGTTTCGCTTTTTCTTGTAGTATCAGGATTTTTAGCTACCATCTATCTAAAATCACATTATTCTTTTTTAACAGATTTGAATATTCTACTGACTCTTGAATTTTTGGGTGTCTATTCTCTTTTACTCCTTGCAATTATCAAAAAGTTTATCTCTGTAAATCTATTTGCCATTCTAATCTCTTTATTTATAATGGTTGAAATAAGTTTAAATGCTTCATCTCAAATAGACGGAATTGCTAAAGAATGGGGATTTGCTTCTCGAAGTGCATATAGTAGAGATATCCCAGCTATGGAATCTTTCTCAACATATATTGGGAATCAATTTACCCGTACTGAAAAACTAGAAACTCAGACAGGAAATGACAGTATGAAATTCAACTACAATGGAATCTCTCAATTTTCATCTGTTCGAAATCGTTCAGCAAGCTCTACTTTGGATAAAGTTGGATTTAAATCCTCTGGAACCAATCTCAATCTCCGTTATGCCAATAATAGTATTTTGGCTGATAGTTTATTTGGCATCCAGTACAATATCTCAGACAGTCCTATTGATAAGTATGGTTTTAAAGATATCTATCAAAAAGATAATCTTACCCTATATGAAAATCAATTCTCTCTTCCGATTGCATTTGCTAGTCAATCTGTTTACAATGATGTCAAGTTCAATGAACACACTTTGGATAATCAAGCCTCGTTTTTAAATCAACTTGCTAACGTCGATTTTGATTATTTTTCTCCAATCCCCTATGAAAAAACAGAGAATACTGATGATTTGATTAGTGTTACAAGCTCTTCAAATGAGGATGCATCAATCCAGTATCAAATTGAAGTGCCAGAAAACAGCCAAGTTTATCTTTCTTTCACAAACCTTCACTTTTCTAATGACAAACAAAAGAAGGTTGACATCCTTGTAAATAGAGAAAAGAAAACTTTTACAACTGATAATGTCTTCTCCTTCTTTAATCTAGGTTATACAAAAGAGACAAAAACTTTCAATATTCATGTTAGTTTCCCTGGAAATTCACAAGTATCATTTGAATCTCCTACCTTCTACCGTTTAGATACCCAAACTTTAACTGAGGCAATTCAAAAAATTAAAGAACAACCTGTCACAGTATCAACTTCTAAAAACAAGGTCTTTGCTACATATGATGTCCAACAAGATACGTCCATTTTCTTCACCATTCCTTATGACAAAGGTTGGTCTGCCTACCAAGATGATAAGAAAACAGAAATTAAACAAGCTCAAACTGGATTTATGAAAGTTGATGTTTCCAAGGGGAAAGGAACTATTACACTTTCCTTCATTCCCAATGGGTTTATTACTGGAGCAATCTGTTCCTTTACTTCTCTCTTACTATTTGGAATCTATAATTACAGACGAAAGTTATCTAAGATATAAAAAATCGACCAGTTAATCGGTCGATTTTTTTAATCTTCTTCCATTTTCTTAGGTTGATAGGCCAGCATACCTAAACAAATAAATAGTACTAATATAACGGCAAGGAAAATAACTTGATGATGAATATTTCCTGTCATAGAGATTGTTTGTCGTAATCCCGAAACTGAATAACTCATTGGTAACCAAGGACTAATAGCTCTAAAGAAATCATTTGTCAAAGCAAGTGGGTAAGTACCTGCACTTGATGCTAACTGTAATAAAAGCAAAATAAGAGAAAAGAAAGCTCCTATACGGCTATTCCATGTTGTTAAAGCGGTCACCATGGACATGAATACTAAACTTGTTAGGATAATGAGAATAAATGTTCTCATCTCATGATTTGCAGTTAGACCAATAAGATGAACTCCTCCATATACCAAAATTCCTGCCAAAACAGCTATAATACTATTTATTTCAGCTCGAGATTTCAACCAAGCCCAACGGCTCTCCGGATGACATCCTGAAGGCAACTTCGTAAAGATCATATTCGTTGATATTGCTGCAACAAAGAGAGCAACTG
Organism: Streptococcus sp. 1621; assembly: GCF_013276615.1. Classification (NCBI taxonomy): domain Bacteria; kingdom Bacillati; phylum Bacillota; class Bacilli; order Lactobacillales; family Streptococcaceae; genus Streptococcus; species Streptococcus sp. 1621. Next base: position 23,180 of record NZ_VMLJ01000028.1, on the reverse strand, counting down.
ATATCATATAAGGAGCTATTGCAATTCCATTTACAGGAACTTGATCATTGTCAGTTTTGGAGAGACTGAGAGGATTTGACAAAATCTCTGCATTTTTAGATTCTGTTGATGCTGATTTGAGTTGATCACTAGCATTACTTAGTCCTTGTCCTAAAGAAGCAACTCCTGTCTGTAAACCTTCCAATCCAGAAGTTAACTTTGTTCCACCTTCTGCTAGTTTCCCAGCTCCATCTGCCAATTTATTAGCTCCACTTTCTAATTGAGAAGCACCTGAAATTAACTGACTGGATTTGTCAGATAGTTGGCTAGAGCCTGACTGCAATTTATCAACTCCTGCTATCAATTCTTGACTCTTTTGATTCAATTGGTTAGAGCCAGTTGATAATTTTTCAATACTAGACACTAATTCTGGAGTTTTTTCAACTAATTGACCAACTCCTGCTGTCAAGCTAGAAGATTTTTGTGTCAAGGTGTTTGAGCCTGAAACTAGTTGACCCAAACTACCTGTCAAGGTGGCATTTTTTTTACTTAGTTGACTTGCGCCTTGAGAAACTTTATCAACACCTGCAGTATATGCATTTACACCCGATGTAATCGACTGACTGGCAGGAACTAATTTGCTAGCAACAGCTCCTTGTATCTCTGTTAATCCACTTGACAATCCTGTCAAAGAAGTAGAAGCAAGCGGTAATACTTGATTAGCTTGATTTTTTAAAGTCGAAAGATTAGAAGATTGATTTTGTAAGTTTTCTAAACTTCCTTGTAAACCTTGAACTAAAGCTACAATTGACTGTGCTGATTGAATACTATCAGTCGAATTTTGAGATACAGAAGCACTTATCTCAGCTTGTTGCTCACTTGTCAAAGATTGATAAGCTGCTGTCGATTGAATATTAGCTAATGTAGTCGCTTTATCAGACTGAGCACTTGCTAACATTTGATTAGAAAGAGATACTATACTTGATAAAACAGAATCTAATTGTTTTGTATCTCCAACATCAATATTTTGAATAGCTTGATTTAACTGATTTAGACCAGAAGATAATTGATTAATTTGATCTTTTTTCCCAGACGAAGCATCTAACTTGCTAGAAAGTTGTTGAATCCCTTCACTTAATTGCTCCATACCCATTCGAAGTGTAGCTGATTGATTAGATAACTGACTAGCACCTGTTGCAAGATTTCCCACTCCGTTTGTATAGGCACTAACACCAGATGAAAATTGATTAAGACCAGCATTAAGCTGAGAAACACCGCCAGTATAGGATTCTACACCAGTATATAACTGATTGATTCCTCTTACTAATTCAGGACTTTTAGAAGATAATTGACCTAATCCGCTATCTAATTGACTCACTGCACCAGTATATGTAACTAAACCACTATTAAAATCCCCTAAGCCAAGATGAAGTTGTTCGACACCAGAAACATAAGCAGATAATCCTTTAGTAAACTGCTCCGTTCCATTTGAAAAGGTTAAACTTGAAGCTGCTAAAGAGTGTAGGTTAGTAGTTAATGTTTGACTTCCTGTAACTAACTGATTCGCTCCATCAGTTAATTTTTCACTACCTGAAGCTGCTTGACTCATGCCATCCTTTAAATCGATCATTTTGTTAAATAAAGCTTTGGTATAGGTCTCGGTTACATTGGTAGAGACATTCTGCTTTAATTGTGTCATTGCAGAATCACTCATCTTGCTGGCAATAAAACTATGACCACTTGAAGTCTGATAATCGATTTGCATTTGTTCTGGATGATCCGTTAAAATAGAAGCTGCTTTTTCAGATAAATCACTGGGTAAAGTCACTACCATATAGTAATCGCCATCTTCCAATCCCTTCTTTCCTTCATCTTCATCCACGAAATGAAAATCCAAGGTTTTATTTTCTTTTAAATTGGACACCATGTCTTTTCCTATTGCTATATTACTACCATTATAGGAAGCCTCTTTATCATTATTGACAACTGCTACAGGTAAGTCAGACAATTGCCCATATGGATCCCACATTGATGACAAAAATATGATATTGTACAGAGCTGGAATAAGAGAAATCCCTATCATGACAATAATAAAGGTTGGTTTTTTAAAAATTGCTTTCCATTCTTTAAACATAGTTTCTCCTTTTTTAAACATATTGTCTAAAATTTTGATATAATAGATTATACATTAAAAAATCTAAATTACAAGATAAAAAATCCATTTTTAGACATATAGTCTAATTTGTTTACAAGGAGGAAATATGCAAGAAAGTAACAAACGCTTAAAAACAAAGCGAACTATTGAAAATGCTATGGTACAATTACTGATGGAACAGCCATTTGATCAAATTTCTACTGTCAAATTAGCAGAAAAAGCCGGAATTAGTCGTTCCAGCTTCTATACGCACTATAAGGATAAGTATGATATGATTGAGCACTATCAAAGCAAGCTATTTCATACATTTGAATATATTTTTCAAAAACATGCTCATCACAAAAGAGATGCTATTTTAGAAGTATTTGAATATCTAGAGTCAGAACCACTTCTGGCTGCCCTTCTTTCTGAAAATGGAACTAAAGAAATCCAAAATTTCTTACGAAATAAACTTCATATCATGCTCAGTACAGATTTACAAAAGCGATTTATGCAACTGAATCTCAATACAACTGAATTAGAATACAGTAGCATCTATCTAACTCATGCACTTTTTGGTGTCTGTCAAACTTGGATTGCACATGGAAAAAAAGAAAGTCCTCAAGAAATAACAGATTTCCTTATGAAGATGCTTGGTGATACAAATTGATACAAAAAGAGGAACACAGTTGTGTTCCCTTTTATCTATACTCCGCCAGTAGGACTCGAACCTACGACATCATGATTAACAGTCATGCGCTACTACCAACTGAGCTATGGCGGATAAAATAGTCCGTACGGGATTCGAACCCGTGTTACCGCCGTGAAAAGGCGGTGTCTTAACCCCTTGACCAACGGACCTTCTATCTGTAGCAGATATAACCATTATATCAATTTCTTACTAATTGTCAATCACTTTTTAGATTTTTTCTCTAAAATATCTTTTAATTTTCTAATTTTTAATCTTGAAATAGGACAACGATGGTCTTCATAGAAAACAATTTCTAAGTTTTTTCGATCAATTTCTCTAATATTGCCTATATTTACCAAAAATGATTTATGAGGAGAATAAAATCGCTGAGTATGTTTGTCCTTTTCCTGAATATCTGTCATGGTACCGTAAAACTCTTTGGCAAAATTCTTACCAATAATGCGCAATTTATGAGAGACTCCTGTCGTTTCAATATACAAAATATCATGGTAAGGAATTTTTAAATCATTTCCCTTGTAATTGTAGTCAAAATAATCTACAACATCTTCATTTTCAAGTAACATACTCTTCGTGTAAAAAATATTTTGCTCAATTCTCTTCTTGAACATCTCATCATTGATATCCTTATCAACAAAATCTAAGGCTGATACCTGGTATTTATAGGTTAGAGTCGCAAACTCTGATCGACTGGTAATAAAGACGATAATAGCGTAAGGATTGTAATGACGAATGAGCTGAGCCACTTCAAATCCCTTTTTCTCAATTCCATGAATATCGATATCTAGGAAATAAAGCTGATTTACTTCATCATTTTCAATGTATTCTTCAAATTCACGGACTTTTCCCGTTGTCTTGTATGATATTGGAATATTCGATTCTTTCGAAATTTCATCCAATATTCTCTCTAGTCTCACTTGATGTTCAATAACATCCTCTAAAATTAAAACTTTCATTCAAATTCCCTCTTAAATCTAATGATTTGTCTAAATGTACTGCCTTCCATCTCTGTTTCTAAAATAATATTGTTGTACTTATCTAGTAGTTCTTTCACATTATTTAATCCTACCCCGCGATTTCTTCCCTTAGTGGAGAATCCTAAAGCAAATAGATCTCCTGAAGGAGTCATCGTCATTTTACATGAATTCTGAATCACAATAACTGTTTCAGTTTCCATCTTAATAACTGCTACTTCCATCTGCTTTTTATAGCTATCAGCCGATCCTTCGACAGCATTGTTCAATAAAACGCTCATGATACGAACCAAATCCAATAGTTCAATTGGGAGCTTGGTAATCGTATCTTTTACTTCCAGTGTAAACTCTACACCATTATTTCGAGCATAGACAATAGACTGAGCAACCAAACTTCGTAAAGCTGAATCTTCTATGTTGTTCAAATCAAAGTAAGTGTACTTATCTGAACGCAATTTATGATTTGCTTTGACCAAAACTTCATTGTAAACTCTGTCAATTTCCTGTAAATCACCACTGTCAATTGCCATCTGCATACTGACAAGCATCCCAGCATAGTCATGTCGAAAACCACGAATTTCATTATACAGACCGACAATTTCATCTGTATAATTCTGTAAATGTTTCTGTTCAAATTTCTTCTGCTTCAACGCAATCTCTTTCTCCATTTGTTCTTTATGCGAATTCATTGCAAAGAAGGTCAAAAGGAGAGAAATAAAGACAATAGATGACAAGATACTTCCAAAACTATTCAAATGTTTAATCGTACTTACTATATCTGAAACGAAAGATAAAAGATGTAACAATAGTAAAGCAAAAAATACTTTTTTCAAGAAAGGATAAAGGTAGTCCTTGTCAAAATAGGTTAGTTCTAAGTGGAAATAATGAATGATTTTTAATATAACAACATAAGTCAACACCGTTACAACGAAAAAGAATGGGAAATGATATTGTGAAACAAAATTGTCTCCTGTTATAGAGGAGAAAGTTACGGACAGAAAGTTATGAGTGCTCTCATATAAAAGAGATAGTAGTAAACTTAGGAATAGTCCTCTATTCCTCTCATACTGTTTCATCCATCGAAAATAGGAATATAAGCCCAAAGGAAATAAAAATCTTTCAATCCCTATTTTATCTAAATATGGAAGATAAAAGGAAAGTTCAAGTACTGCTTCTACTAGTAATGTATAGATACCAAAAACATATAGTTCTTTTCTATTTATTTGACCTTTACAAATTAAACGGTAACTGTGACTAATAATTAAAAAATGAACAATAACTGTCCCAAATCCAAGTAAATCCATTACTCTTTCTCCTTATTTCATTACTTTTTTCGTTGGAAAAGAAAATCAAGGATGATTCTTGAAACCCTACTTTCCCCACCTCGAATCTCCTGCAAGTCTTTTTCCTTCAAGGCTACAAACTGTTCCAATTTAACTGTGTTTTTCATAATAAAATCTCCTAAAATGTTTTTTTCTTGTAAGCTAACTTACAAAAACCATTATACAAAATGGAATTTCATTTTAGATAAAATTCTCTCAACTGTCATTTTTTTCTCCCCAAGTGTACTTTTTTAAGAAAAAAGCCGGGAAAATTCCCAGCTTTGCTACTATATTGATCCCAGCAGGATTCGAACCTGCGACCGTTCGCTTAGAAGGCGAATGCTCTATCCAGCTGAGCTATGAGACCTAACACAATTATTCTACCAAAAAATCAATTAAAAGTCAATTTTCTATTTATGATAGGGTGATCCCTGCTGAATTGTAAAAGCCCGATAGATTTGTTCAACAAGGACTAGTCTCATTAGCTGATGGGGCAAGGTTAAACGACCAAAACTAACAGAGAGATTGGCTCTCTTTTTTACATCCTGTGCTAATCCCAGACTCCCTCCAATAATAAAGGTAAGAGTAGAAAATCCTTTTATAGAAGCTTCTTCTAACTGCTTACTAAATTCTTCTGAAGAAAGTGTTTTCCCCTCAATGGCTAACACAATAACAAAATCACGGTCACCAACTTTTGATAAAATCCTCTGACCTTCTATTTCTAAAATCTTTTGATTTTCTGACTCACTGGCCTTATCTGGTGTTTTTTCATCTGCTAGCTCAATCATTTCAAGCTTAGCAAATCGAGAAATTCGTTTTGAATACTCTGCAATACCATCTTTTAAATACTTTTCTTTCAGTTTCCCAACTGTTACAACTTTAATTTTCATGACTCTATTCTAACATATTCTCTATTTTTTCACATCTTATTCACAAAATAAAAAATAGATTTCAATTGAGAAAATCACAGTTTTAAAAGAGTTATCCACAGTTTGTGTAAAACTTTTATGTTTAAGTTATAATTAAGCTAGTCAGTTTATACTTTCAGTAATTCAAAAATATGGAGGCAAATATGAAACATTTAAAAACATTTTACAAAAAAGGGTTTCAATTATTAGTCGTTATCGTCATTAGCTTTTTTAGTGGAGCCTTGGGTAGTTTTTCAATAGCTCAACTAACTCAAGAAAGTAGTGTAAGAAACTCTAACAACAATAGTACTATTACACAGACTGCCTATAAAAACGAAAATTCAACAACACAGGCTGTTAATAAAGTAAAAGATGCTGTTGTTTCTGTTATTACTTATTCAGCAAATAGACAAAATAGCGTATTTGGTAATGATGAGACTGATACAGATTCTCAGCAAATCTCTAGTGAAGGATCTGGGGTTATTTATAAAAAGAATGATAAAGAAGCTTACATCGTCACCAATAATCACGTTATAAATGGTGCCAGCAAAGTAGATATTCGTTTGTCAGATGGAACTAAAGTACCTGGAGAAATTGTCGGAGCTGACACTTTCTCTGATATTGCTGTCGTCAAAATCTCTTCAGAAAAAGTTACAACAGTAGCTGAGTTTGGTGATTCTAGCAAGTTAACCGTAGGAGAAACTGCTATTGCCATTGGTAGCCCGTTAGGTTCTGAATATGCAAATACTGTCACTCAAGGTATCGTATCTAGTCTCAATAGAAATGTATCCTTAAAATCTGAAGATGGACAAGCCATTTCTACAAAAGCCATCCAAACTGATACTGCTATTAACCCAGGTAACTCTGGCGGTCCACTGATCAATATTCAAGGACAGGTTATCGGAATTACCTCAAGTAAAATTGCCACAAATGGAGGAACATCTGTAGAAGGCCTTGGTTTCGCAATCCCTGCAAATGATGCTATCAATATTATTGAACAGTTAGAAAAGAACGGAAAAGTGACACGCCCAGCTTTGGGAATCCAGATGGTTAATTTATCTAATATAAGTACAAGTGACATCAGAAGACTCAATATTCCAAGTAATGTTACATCTGGCGTAGTTGTTCGTTCTGTACAAAGTAATATGCCTGCCAATGGTCACCTTGAAAAATACGATGTTATTACAAAAGTAGATGACAAAGAGATTGCTTCATCAACAGACTTACAAAGTGCTCTTTACAATCATTCTATCGGAGACACCATTAAGATCACTTACTATCGTAACGGTAAAGAAGAAACTACATCCATCAAGCTTGACAAGAGTTCAGGTGATTTAGAATCTTAATTGACATCTATGTAAAGAAAGCTTTACATAAGAGAAAAGATGTGTTAGTGTAGAATCATGGAAAAATTTGAAATGATTTCTATCACAGATATACAAAAAAATCCCTATCAACCCCGAAAAGAATTTGATAGAGAAAAACTAGATGAACTAGCACAGTCTATCAAAGAAAATGGGGTCATTCAACCGATTATTGTTCGTCAATCTCCTGTGATTGGTTATGAAATCCTTGCAGGAGAAAGACGCTATCGGGCTTCACTTTTAGCTGGTCTAACGTCTATCCCAGCTGTTGTTAAACAGCTTTCAGATCAAGAGATGATGGTCCAATCCATCATTGAAAATTTACAGAGGGAAAATTTAAATCCAATAGAAGAAGCACGCGCTTATGAATCTCTCGTAGAGAAAGGATTCACCCATGCTGAAATTGCAGATAAAATGGGCAAGTCTCGTCCTTATATCAGCAACTCCATTCGTTTGCTTTCCTTGCCAGAACAGATTCTCTCAGAAGTAGAAAATGGCAAACTATCACAAGCTCATGCGCGTTCTCTAGTTGGGTTGACTAAGGAACAACAAGACTATTTCTTACAACGGATTATAGAAGAAGATATTTCTGTAAGGAAGTTAGAAGCTCTGCTGACAGAGAAAAAACAAAAGAAACAGCAAAAAAATGATCATTTCATACAAAATGAAGAAGAACAGTTAAAAAAACTACTCGGATTAGATGTAGAAATCAAACTGTCTAAAAAAGATAGTGGAAAAATCATTATTGCTTTCTCAAATCAAGAAGAATATAGTAGAATTATCAACAGCCTGAAATAAGGCTGTTCTTTTATTTTTTTATCTCACAAGGTTATCCACTATGTTTTTCGATAAAAAGCTTAATAAAACAATAGTTTCTGACTTTATCCCCAATCTGTGGATAAAACTTGGTAACATTGTGGATTATTTTTCACAGCTTGTGGAAAATTCTTACTATCTATGGTAAAATATCTCTAGTATTAAACTTTTAAATAGTAAAGGAGGAGAAAGGATTGAAAGAAAAACAATTTTGGAATCGTATATTAGAATTTGCTCAAGAAAGACTGACTCGATCCATGTATGATTTCTATGCTATTCAAGCTGAACTCATCAAGGTAGAGGAAAATGTTGCCACTATATTTTTACCACGATCTGAAATGGAAATGGTCTGGGAAAAACAACTAAAAGATATTATTGTAGTTGCCGGATTTGAAATTTATGATGCTGAGATAACTCCCCACTATATTTTCACTAAACCTCAAGATACGGCTATCTCACAAGTTGAAGAAGCTACAAATTCAACTCTTTATGATTATAGTCCAAAGTTAGCATCTATTCCTTATTCGGATACTGGGTTAAAAGAAAAGTATACCTTTGATAACTTTATTCAAGGGGATGGAAATGTTTGGGCAGTATCAGCCGCTTTGGCTGTCTCTGAAGATTTGGCTCTGACCTATAACCCTCTTTTTATCTATGGAGGACCGGGACTTGGTAAGACTCACTTACTTAATGCCATTGGGAATGAAATTTTGAAAAATATTCCAAATGCGCGTGTCAAATACATACCTGCTGAAAGCTTTATTAATGACTTTCTTGATCACCTAAGACTTGGGGAAATGGAAAAGTTTAAAAAGACCTATCGTAGTCTTGATCTTTTGTTAATCGATGATATCCAGTCACTCAGCGGAAAAAAAGTCGCAACTCAAGAAGAATTTTTCAATACTTTTAATGCCCTTCATGACAAGCAAAAACAGATTGTCCTAACCAGTGATAGAAGTCCAAAGCATTTAGAAGGACTCGAGGAAAGGCTTGTAACGCGCTTTAGTTGGGGGTTGACCCAAACTATCACCCCCCCTGACTTTGAAACACGTATTGCCATTTTACAAAGTAAAACGGAACATTTAGGCTACAATTTTCAAAGTGATACTCTAGAATACCTAGCTGGGCAATTTGACTCAAATGTTCGAGATCTTGAGGGAGCTATCAACGACATCACTTTAATTGCCAGAGTAAAAAAAATCAAGGATATCACTATTGATATTGCTGCAGAAGCTATTAGAGCTCGCAAACAAGATGTTAGCCAAATGCTCGTCATCCCAATTGACAAAATTCAAAATGAAGTTGGTAACTTTTATGGTGTCAGCGTCAAAGAAATGAAGGGAAGCAGACGCCTTCAAAATATTGTGTTAGCCCGTCAAGTAGCCATGTATTTATCTAGAGAACTGACAGATAATAGTCTTCCAAAAATTGGGAAGGAATTTGGAGGAAAAGATCATACAACAGTCATTCATGCCCATGCAAAAATTAAATCTTTGATTGATGAAGACGATAATTTACGTTTAGAAATTGAATCAATCAAAAAGAAAATCAAATAACTTGTGGATAACTTTTACTTTATTATCTTTTTTATCCACATTTTTTAAACAAGCCCAAAAACTTGATATGACTTGTTTAAAGTCTGTTTTCCACAGATTTCACAGACTCTATTATTACTATTATCCTTCTAATACTAAAAATAAATAAAGGAGAATCCATGATTCATTTTTCAATTAATAAAAATTTATTTCTACAAGCATTAAATATTACTAAGAGAGCTATTAGTTCTAAAAATGCCATTCCTATTTTATCAACTGTCAAAATTGACGTGACCAATGAAGGTGTTACTTTAATTGGATCAAATGGTCAAATTTCAATTGAAAATTTTATTTCTCAAAAAAATGAAGATGCTGGTTTGTTAATTACTTCTCTAGGTTCAATCCTTCTTGAAGCTTCTTTCTTCATCAATGTGGTATCTAGTCTACCTGATGTGACTCTTGATTTTAAAGAAATTGAACAAAATCAAATTGTTTTAACCAGTGGCAAATCAGAAATTACCCTAAAAGGAAAAGATAGCGAACAATATCCACGAATTCAAGAAATTTCAGCAAGTACTCCTTTAATTCTTGAAACAAAATTACTCAAGAAAATTATCAATGAAACAGCCTTTGCTGCAAGCACACAAGAGAGTCGTCCGATTTTAACAGGTGTTCATTTTGTATTGAGTAACCACAAGGAGCTCAAAACAGTGGCAACAGACTCTCATCGTCTAAGCCAGAAAAAATTAACGCTTGAGAAAAATAGTGATGATTTTGATGTTGTAATTCCTAGCCGTTCTTTACGCGAATTTTCAGCGGTATTTACAGATGATATTGAAACTGTAGAGATTTTCTTTGCTAACAATCAAATCCTCTTTAGAAGTGAAAATATTAGCTTCTATACTCGTCTCCTCGAAGGAAACTATCCTGATACAGATCGTTTGATTCCAACAGATTTTAACACTACTATTACTTTTGATGTTGTAAACTTACGTCAGTCAATGGAGCGTGCTCGCCTTTTATCAAGTGCGACTCAAAATGGTACTGTGAAGCTTGAAATTAAAGATGGGGTTGTTAGCGCCCATGTTCACTCTCCAGAAGTTGGTAAAGTAAATGAAGAAATCGATACGGAGCAGGTTACTGGTGATGATTTGACTATTAGTTTCAATCCAACTTATTTGATTGATTCTCTTAAAGCTTTAAATAGCGAAAAGGTGACCATTAGCTTTATCTCAGCTGTTCGTCCATTTACTCTTGTGCCAGCAGACACTGATGAGGACTTTATGCAGCTTATCACCCCAGTCCGTACAAATTAAGTTAAAGAGGTTGAGCTTAGCTCGCCTCTTTTATGATATAATCGAAAAAGAAAAGGAGAGTAGTATGTATCAAGTTGGAAATTTTGTTGAAATGAAAAAACCACACGCTTGCACCATCAAGTCAACAGGTAAAAAGGCTAATCGTTGGGAAATTACGCGTGTAGGAGCAGATATCAAAATCAAATGTAGCAATTGTGACCATGTTGTCATGATGGGACGCTATGATTTTGATCGAAAAATGAATAAAATTATTGACTAGGAAGCCTTAGTTAGAGGGTTAGCAAGTTTTCCCTTTTTGTGTTATAATATTAGGGATTGAAATGAAAACGGAGAATGAGAAAATATGGCTTTAACAGCAGGTATCGTTGGTTTGCCAAACGTTGGTAAATCAACACTATTTAATGCAATTACAAAAGCAGGAGCAGAGGCAGCGAACTACCCATTTGCGACTATTGATCCAAACGTTGGAATGGTGGAAGTTCCAGATGAACGTCTACAAAAATTGACTGAAATGATCACTCCTAAAAAGACAGTTCCAACAACATTTGAATTTACAGATATTGCAGGGATTGTAAAAGGAGCTTCAAAAGGAGAAGGGCTAGGGAATAAATTCTTGGCTAATATCCGTGAAGTAGATGCGATTGTTCATGTAGTTCGTGCTTTTGATGATGAAAATGTGATGCGCGAGCAAGGACGTGAAGATGCCTTTGTGGATCCACTTGCAGATATTGATACCATTAACTTGGAGTTGATTCTTGCTGACTTAGAATCAGTTAATAAGCGCTATGCGCGTGTAGAAAAGATGGCACGTACGCAAAAAGATAAAGAATCAGTAGCAGAATTCAATGTTCTTCAAAAGATTAAACCAGTTCTTGAAGATGGAAAATCAGCTCGAACTATTGAATTTACAGATGAAGAACAAAAAGTTGTCAAAGGTCTCTTCCTTTTGACAACTAAACCAGTTCTTTATGTTGCTAATGTAGATGAGGATGTAGTTTCAGATCCAGATTCTATCGACTATGTCAAACAAATTCGCGAATTTGCAGCGACAGAAAATGCAGAGGTAGTAGTGATTTCTGCGCGTGCTGAGGAAGAAATTTCTGAGTTAGACGATGAAGACAAGCAAGAGTTTCTTGAAGCTCTTGGGTTGACAGAATCAGGCGTTGACAAGTTGACTCGTGCAGCTTACCACTTACTTGGACTTGGAACTTACTTCACAGCTGGTGAAAAAGAAGTTCGTGCTTGGACTTTCAAACGTGGTATGAAGGCTCCTCAAGCAGCTGGTATTATCCACTCAGACTTTGAAAAAGGTTTTATTCGTGCAGTAACTATGTCATATGAGGATTTAGTGAAATATGGATCTGAAAAGGCCGTAAAAGAAGCTGGACGCTTGCGTGAAGAAGGAAAAGAATATATCGTCCAAGACGGCGATATCATGGAATTCCGCTTTAATGTCTAAAAAATTAATAAATAGTGTCAATTAGGTTGGAAAAAAATTCCAACCCTTTTGGCTTTTGAAAGGAAAAATAAATGACCAAATTACTTGTAGGCTTGGGAAATCCAGGGGATAAATATTTTGAAACAAAACACAATGTTGGTTTTATGTTGATTGATCAACTAGCGAAGAAGCAGAATGTCACTTTTACACACGATAAGATATTTCAAGCTGATCTAGCATCTTTTTTCTTCAATGGAGAAAAAATTTATCTCGTCAAACCAACGACATTTATGAATGAAAGTGGAAAAGCAGTTCATGCTTTATTGACTTACTATGGTTTAGATATTGAAGATTTACTCATCATTTACGATGATCTTGATATGGAAGTTGGAAAGATTCGTTTAAGAGCAAAAGGCTCAGCAGGTGGTCATAATGGTATCAAGTCTATTATTCAACATATTGGAACTCAGGTCTTTAACCGTGTTAAGATTGGAATCGGAAGACCTAAAAATGGCATGTCAGTTGTTAACCATGTTTTGAGTACCTTTGACAAGGATGATTATATCGGTATTTTACAGTCTATTGACAAAGTTGACGATTCTGTAAATTACTATTTACAAGAGAAAAACTTTGAGAAAACGATGCAGAGGTATAACGGATAAATGGCGACCTTATTAGATTTATTCTCAGAAAATGATCAGATCCAAAAATGGCATCAAAATCTGACAGATAAGAAAAGACAATTAATGTTAGGTTTGTCAACTTCTACAAAAGCTTTAGCAATCGCTAGTAGTTTGAAGAAAGAAGATAAGATTGTTCTATTGCTATCAACTTATGGAGAAGCAGAAGGTCTTATTAGTGATCTTATCTCTATCTTGGGTGAGGAACTTGTCTATCCATTTTTGGTAGATGACTCCCCTATGGTCGAGTTTTTGATGTCTTCACAAGAAAAAATTATTTCACGGGTTGAAGCCTTGCGTTTTTTGACTGATCCGTCTAAGAAAGGGATTTTAGTATGTAATATCGCAGCAAGTCGATTAATTTTACCGTCTCCCAATGTATTCAAAGATAGTATTGTAAAAATCTCAGTTGGTGAAGAATATGATCAACATGCGTTTATCCATCAGTTAAAGGAAATAGGCTATCGAAAAGTTACACAAGTACAAACTCAGGGAGAGTTTAGTATACGAGGAGATATTTTAGATATTTTTGAAATATCCCAGTTAGAACCTTGCCGAATTGAGTTTTTTGGTGATGAAATTGATGGTATCAGGTCATTTGAAGTAGAAACACAATTATCGAAAGAAAATAAGACAGAACTCACAATCTTTCCAGCTAGCGACATACTTTTGAGAGAAAATGATTATCAAAGAGGTCAGTCAGCTTTAGAAAAACAAATTTCAAAGACTTTATCACCTATTTTAAAATCATACTTAGAAGAAATTCTTTCAAGTTTTCACAAAAAACAAATTCATTCTGATTCTCGGAAGTTTTTATCTTTGTGCTATGATAAGACATGGACTGTCTTTGATTATATTGAAAAAGATACTCCAATATTCTTTGATGATTATCAAAAATTGATGAATCAGTATGAAGTCTTTGAAAGGGAGCTAGCGCAATACTTTACAGAAGAATTACAGAATGGTAAAGCATTTTCTGAGATGCAGTATTTTGCAGATACAGAACAAATCTATAAAAAACAGAGTCCGGTTACCTTTTTCTCTAATCTACAAAAGGGGTTAGGAAATCTCAAGTTTGACAAAATTTATCAATTCAATCAATATCCTATGCAGGAATTTTTCAATCAGTTTTCTTTTCTAAAAGAAGAAATTGAACGATACAAAAAAATGAATTATACTATTATCTTGCAATCTAGCAATTCAATGGGAAGTAAGGCATTGGAGGATATGTTAGAGGAATACCAGATTAAATTGGATTCCAGAGATAAGTCAAGTATCTGTAAAGAATCTGTAAACTTAATCGAGGGCAATCTCAGACATGGTTTTCATTTTGTAGATGAAAAGATTTTATTGATAACTGAACATGAGATTTTTCAAAAGAAATTGAAACGTCGTTTTCGAAGACAACATGTTTCAAACGCAGAGAGATTAAAAGATTACAATGAACTTGAAAAAGGAGATTACGTTGTTCACCACATTCATGGAATTGGTCAATATCTAGGGATTGAAACAATTGAAATCAAAGGGATTCACCGTGATTATGTTAGTGTTCAATACCAAAACGGGGATCAAATCTCTATCCCAGTGGAACAGATTCATCTACTTTCCAAATACGTTTCAAGTGACGGTAAAGAACCTAAACTCAATAAATTAAATGATGGTCATTTCAAAAAAGCAAAGCAAAAAGTTAAGAACCAGGTAGAGGATATAGCAGACGATTTAATCAAACTCTATTCTGAGCGTAGTCAGTTGAAAGGCTTTGCTTTCTCAGCCGATGATGAAGGGCAAGATGCTTTTGATGATGCCTTCCCTTATGTTGAAACAGATGATCAACTTCGTAGTATCGAGGAAATCAAGAGAGATATGCAAAATTCTCAGCCAATGGATAGGCTATTGGTTGGGGATGTTGGTTTTGGAAAGACCGAAGTTGCAATGCGTGCAGCCTTTAAGGCAGTCAATGATCATAAACAGGTGGTCGTTCTAGTTCCAACGACGGTTTTAGCGCAACAGCACTATACTAATTTTAAGGAACGATTCCAAAATTTTGCTGTTAATATTGATGTGTTGAGTCGCTTTAGAAGTAAAAAAGAGCAGGCAGAGACACTTGAAAAATTAAAGAATGGTCAAGTTGATATTTTGATTGGAACGCATCGTGTTTTGTCAAAAGATGTTGTGTTTGCTGATTTGGGCTTGATGATTATTGATGAGGAACAGCGATTTGGTGTCAAGCATAAGGAAGCCTTGAAAGAACTGAAAAAACAAGTAGATGTCCTGACCTTGACAGCAACGCCAATTCCTCGTACCCTTCACATGTCTATGCTGGGAATCAGAGATTTGTCTGTTATTGAAACTCCGCCGACTAATCGTTATCCAGTGCAAACCTATGTTTTAGAAAAGAATGATAGTGTCATTCGTGATGCTGTCTTACGTGAAATGGAGCGTGGAGGTCAAGTTTACTATCTTTACAATAAAGTTGACACGATTGACCAGAAGATTTCTGAATTACAGGAGTTGATTCCAGAGGCTTCGATTGGTTATGTTCATGGGCAAATGAGTGAGATTCAGTTGGAAAATACTCTATTAGACTTCATTGAGGGACAATACGATATCTTGGTGACAACTACCATTATTGAGACAGGAGTGGACATTCCAAATGCCAATACTTTATTTATTGAAAATGCGGACCATATGGGCTTGTCAACCTTGTATCAGTTAAGAGGAAGAGTCGGTCGTAGTAATCGTATTGCTTATGCCTATCTAATGTATCGTCCAGAAAAATCAATTAGTGAAGTCTCTGAGAAGAGATTAGAAGCGATTAAAGGATTTACAGAATTGGGATCCGGATTTAAGATTGCTATGCGAGATCTTTCGATTCGTGGAGCAGGGAATCTCCTAGGAAAATCCCAGTCTGGTTTCATTGATTCTGTTGGTTTTGAATTGTATTCGCAGTTATTAGAGGAAGCTATTGCTAAACGAAACGGTAATGCTAACGCTAACACAAGAACTAAAGGGAATGCTGAATTGATTTTGCAAATCGATGCCTATCTTCCTGATACTTATATTTCAGACCAACGACATAAGATTGAAATTTACAAGAAAATTCGTCAAATTGACAACCGTGTCAATTATGAAGAGTTACAAGAGGAGTTGATAGACCGTTTTGGAGAATACCCAGATGTAGTAGCCTATCTTTTAGAGATTGGTTTAGTCAAGTCATATTTGGACAAGGTCTTTGTTCAACGTGTGGAAAGAAAAGAAAATAAGATTACAGTTCAATTTGAAAAAGTCACTCAACGACTGTTTTTAGCTCAAGATTATTTTAAAGCTTTATCCGCAACGAACTTAAAAGCAGGCATCGCTGAGAATAAGGGATTAATGGAGCTTGTATTTGATGTTCAAAATAAGAAAGATTATGAAATTTTAGAAGGTCTGCTGATTTTTGGAGAAAGTTTATTAGAGATAAAAGAGTCGAAGGAAGAAAATGCCATTTGATATTTTTCTTCTATAAAATAGATAAAAATGGTACAATAATAAGTCGAGGTAATAAGGATGAGATTAGACAAATATTTAAAAGTATCGCGAATTATCAAGCGTCGTACAGTCGCAAAAGAAGTAGCAGATAAAGGCAGAATCAAGGTGAATGGAATCTTGGCCAAAAGTTCAACGGATTTGAAAGTTAATGACCAAGTTGAAATTCGCTTTGGCAATAAGTTGCTACTTGTAAAAGTACTAGAGATGAAAGATAGTACAAAAAAAGAAGATGCAGCAGGCATGTATGAAATTATCAGTGAAACACGGGTAGAAGAAAATGTCTAAAAATATCGTACAATTGAATAATTCTTTTATTCAAAATGAACACCAACGCCGTCGCTACCTGATGAAAGAACGGCAAAAACGGAATCGTTTTATGGGGTGGGTATTGATTTTGATTATGCTATTATTTATCTTGCCAACTTTTAATTTAGCGCAGAGCTATCAGCAATTACTCCAAAGACGTCAGCAATTAGCAGACTTGCAAACTCAGTATCAAACTTTGAGTGATGAAAAGGATAAGGAGACAGCATTTGCTACCAAGTTGAAAGATGAGGATTATGCTGCCAAATATACACGAGCGAAGTACTATTATTCTAAGTCGAGGGAAATAGTTTATACGATTCCTGACTTGCTTCAAAGGTGATAAAATGGAAAATTTATTAGACATAATTGAGCAATTTTTGAGTTTGTCAGATGAAAAGCTGGAAGAATTGGCTGATAAAAATCAATTATTGCGTTTACAAGAAGAAAAGGAAAGGAAGAATGCGT
This sequence comes from Streptococcus sp. 1621, assembly GCF_013276615.1. NCBI lineage: Bacteria > Bacillati > Bacillota > Bacilli > Lactobacillales > Streptococcaceae > Streptococcus > Streptococcus sp. 1621. The sequence continues at coordinate 5,703 of NZ_VMLJ01000028.1, read as the reverse complement.
AAATTCTTAATTATTTTGTTGCTACCAAGTTTTTTGACCATTTCAAAAGTCGTTAGCACAGAAAAAGAAGTAGTCTATACTTCGAAAGAAATTTATTACCTTTCACAATCTGACTTTGGTATTTATTTTAGAGAAAAATTAAGTTCTCCCATGGTTTATGGAGATGTTCCTATTTATGCGAATGAAGATTTAGTAGTGGAATCTGGAAAATTGACTCCCAAAACAAGTTTTCAAATAACTGAGTGGCACTTAAATAAACAAGGGATTCCGGTATTTAAGCTATCAAATCATCAATTTATAGCTGCGGACAAACGATTTTTATATGATCAATCGGAGGTAACTCCAATAATAAAAAAAGTATGGTTAGAATCTGACTTTAAACTGTATAATAGCCCTTATGATTTAAAAGAAGTGAAATCATCCTTATCAGCTTATTCGCAAGTATCAATCGACAAGACCATGTTTGTAGAAGGAAGAGAATTTCTACATATTGATCAGGTTGGATGGGTAGCTAAAGAATCAACTTCTGAAGAAGATAATCGGATGAGTAAAGTCCAAGAAATGTTATCTGAAAAATATCAGAAGGATTCATTCTCTATTTATGTTAAGCAACTGACTACTGGAAAAGAAGCTGGTATCAATCAAGATGAAAAGATGTATGCAGCTAGTGTTTTGAAACTCCCTTATCTCTATTATGCGCAAGAAAAAATAAATGAGGGTCTTTATCAGTTAGATACGACTGTAAAATACGTATCTGCAGTCAATGATTTTCCAGGTTCTTATAAACCAGAGGGAAGTGGTAGTCTTCCTAAAAAAGAGGATAATAAAGAGTATTCTCTCAAGGACTTAATCACAAAAGTATCTAAAGAATCTGATAATGTAGCTCATAATATATTGGGTTATTACATTTCAAACCAATCTGATGCCACATTCAAATCCAAGATGTCTGCCATTACGGGAGATGATTGGGATCCAAAAGAAAAATTGATTTCTTCCAAGATGGCTGGGAAGGTTATGGAAGCCATTTATAATCAAAATGGATTTGTGCTAGAGTCTTTGACTAAAACAGATTTTGATAATCAGCGAATTGCCAAAGGTGTTTCTGTGAAGGTAGCTCATAAAATTGGGGATGCGGACGAATTTAAGCATGATACGGGTGTTGTCTACGCAGATTCTCCATTTATTCTTTCTATTTTCACTAAGAATTCTGATTATGATACGATTTCTCAGATAGCCAAGGATGTTTATGAGGTTCTAAAATGAGGGAACAAGATTTTTTAAATCATTTTCTCAAGAAGGGATATTTCAAAAAGCATACTAAGGTGGTGCTAGCTCTTTCTGGTGGATTAGATTCTATGTTTCTATTTAAGGTATTATCTACTTATCAAAAAGAGTTAGAAATTGAATTGATTCTAGCTCATGTGAATCATAAGCAGAGAGTAGAATCAGATTGGGAAGAAAAGGAATTAAGGAAGTTGGCTGCTGAAGTAGAGCTTCCTATTTATATCAGCAATTTTTTAGGAGAATTTTCAGAAGCGCGTGCAAGAAATTTTCGTTATGATTTTTTTCAAGAGGTCATGAAAAAGACAGGTGCGACAGCTTTAGTCACTGCCCACCATGCTGATGACCAGGTGGAAACGATTTTGATGCGTTTGATTCGAGGTACTCGTTTGCGCTATCTATCAGGAATTAAGGAGAAGCAAGTAGTAGGAGAGATAGAAATCATTCGGCCCTTCTTGCATTTTCAGAAAAAAGACTTTCCACCAATTTTTCACTTTGAAGATATATCAAATCAGGAAAATCATTATTTGCGCAATCGTATTCGAAATTCTTATTTACCAGAATTAGAAAAAGAAAATCCTCGATTTAGAGATGCAATCTTAAGTATCGGCAATGAAATTTTAGATTATGATTTGGCAATAGCTGAATTATCTAACAATATTGATGTGGAAAATTTAGAGCAGCTATTGTCTTACTCTGAGTCAACACAAAGAGTTTTACTTCAAACTTATCTGAATCGTTTTCCAGATTTGAATCTTACAAAAGCGCAGTTTGCTGAAGTTTGGCAGATTTTAAAATCTAAAAGCCAGTATCGTTATCCGATTAAAAATGGATATGAATTGATAAAAGAGTATCAACAGTTTCAGATTTGTAAAATCAGTCCGCAGGCTGATGAAAAGGAAGATGAACTTGTGTTACACTATCAAAATCAGGTATCTTATCAAGGTTATTTATTTTCCTTTGGACTTCCATTAGAAGGTGAATCAATTCAACGAATACCTGTTTCACGGGAAACATCAATACTCATTCGTCATCGAAAAAGAGGAGATTTTTTGATTCAAAATGGGCATAGAAAAAAACTCAGACGTCTATTTATTGATTTGAAAATCCCTATGGAAAAGCGAAAATCTGCTCTGATTATTGAGCAATTTGGTGAAATTGTCTCAATTTTGGGAATTGCGACTAGTGATTTGAGTAAAAACACGAAAAATGATATAATGAACACTGTACTTTATATAGAAAAAATAGATAGGTAAAAAAATGTTAGAAAACGATATTAAAAAAATCCTCGTTTCACACGATGAAATTACAGAAGCTGCTAAAAAATTAGGTGCTCAATTAACTAAGGACTATGCAGGAAAAAATCCAATCTTGGTTGGGATTTTAAAAGGATCTATTCCTTTTATGGCTGAATTGGTCAAACATATTGATACACATATTGAAATGGACTTCATGATGGTTTCTAGCTACCATGGTGGAACAGCAAGTAGTGGTGTCATCAATATCAAGCAAGATGTAACTCAAGATATTAAAGGAAGACATGTTCTATTTGTAGAGGATATCATTGATACAGGTCAAACTTTGAAGAATTTGCGAGATATGTTTATTGCAAGAGAAGCAGCTTCTGTTAACATTGCAACCTTGTTGGATAAACCAGAAGGACGTGTTGTAGAAATTGAGGCAGACTATACCTGCTTTACTATCCCAAATGAGTTTGTAGTAGGTTATGGTTTAGACTACAAAGAAAATTATCGTAATCTTCCTTATGTTGGAGTCTTAAAAGAAGAAGTGTATTCAAATTAGAAAGAACAATTTTTAATGAAAAAACAAAATAATGGTTTAATTAAAAATCCATTTCTATGGTTATTACTTATTTTTTTCCTAGTTACAGCTTACCAGTATTTTAGTACAGGTAGTGTTGCAGGGAAAAGTGAGCAAATTAATTATACAGAATTGGTAAAAGAAATTACCGATGACAATGTAAAAGAATTGACTTACCAACCAAATGGCAGTGTTATAGAAGTTTCGGGTGTCTATAAAAATCCTAAAACAAGTAAAGAAGAAACAGGCATTCAGTTCTTTTCTCCATCTGCTACAACAGTAGAGAAATTTTCAAGTATTATTCTTCCCTCTGATACCACAGTATCAGAATTGCAAAAACTTGCTTCTGACCATAAAGCAGAAGTAACTGTTAAGCATGAAAGTTCAAGTGGTATGTGGATTAATCTACTCGTATCCATTGTGCCATTTGGGATTCTTTTCTTCTTCCTATTCTCTATGATGGGAAATATGGGGGGAGGCAATGGTCGTAACCCAATGAGTTTTGGACGTAGTAAGGCTAAAGCTGCAAATAAAGAAGATATTAAAGTAAGATTTTCAGATGTTGCTGGAGCTGAGGAAGAAAAACAAGAACTAGTTGAAGTTGTTGAATTCTTAAAAGATCCAAAACGATTTACAAAACTTGGGGCTCGTATTCCAGCAGGTGTCCTTCTGGAGGGACCTCCGGGAACAGGTAAAACTTTGCTTGCTAAAGCAGTCGCCGGAGAAGCAGGTGTTCCATTCTTTAGTATCTCAGGTTCTGACTTTGTAGAAATGTTTGTCGGAGTTGGAGCTAGTCGTGTTCGTTCTCTTTTTGAAGATGCCAAAAAAGCAGCACCAGCTATTATCTTTATCGATGAAATTGATGCTGTTGGACGTCAACGTGGAGTCGGTCTCGGCGGAGGTAATGACGAACGTGAGCAAACCTTGAACCAACTCTTGATTGAGATGGATGGTTTTGAGGGAAATGAAGGAATTATCGTCATCGCTGCTACAAACCGTTCAGATGTACTTGACCCTGCCCTTTTGCGTCCAGGACGTTTTGATAGAAAAGTATTGGTTGGCCGTCCTGATGTTAAGGGGCGCGAAGCAATCTTGAAAGTTCATGCTAAGAACAAGCCTTTAGCAGAAGATGTTGATTTGAAATTAGTTGCTCAACAAACTCCAGGTTTTGTTGGTGCTGATTTAGAGAATGTCTTGAATGAAGCGGCTTTAGTTGCTGCTCGTCGCAATAAATCGATAATTGATGCCTCAGATATTGATGAAGCAGAAGATAGGGTTATTGCTGGACCTTCTAAGAAAGATAAGACTGTTTCACAAAAAGAACGTGAATTAGTTGCCTATCATGAGGCAGGACATACCATTGTTGGTCTAGTCTTATCGAATGCCCGAGTTGTCCATAAGGTTACAATTGTACCACGTGGTCGTGCAGGTGGTTATATGATTGCACTTCCTAAGGAAGACCAAATGCTTCTATCTAAAGAAGATATGAAAGAGCAATTGGCTGGCTTAATGGGTGGACGTGTAGCTGAAGAAATTATCTTTAATGTCCAAACTACAGGAGCTTCAAACGACTTTGAACAAGCGACACAAATGGCGCGTGCAATGGTTACAGAGTACGGTATGAGTGAAAAACTTGGCCCAGTACAATATGAAGGAAACCATGCTATGTTTGGGGCACAGAGTCCTCAAAAATTAATTTCAGAACAAACAGCTTATGAAATTGACGAAGAAGTTCGTTCATTATTGAATGAAGCACGAAATAAAGCTGCTGAAATTATTCAGTCAAATCGTGAAACTCACAAGTTGATTGCAGAAGCATTATTGAAATACGAAACATTAGATAGTACACAAATTAAAGCTCTTTACGAAACAGGAAAGATGCCTGAAGCAGTAGAAGAGGAATCTCATGCACTATCCTATGATGAAGTAAAGTCAAAAATGAATGACGAAAAATAACCCAAAGAGAGGCTTGTCCTCTCTTTTTTGTGCAGTTGAGGATCTAAAGGGTGCAGAATGGAGGAAATGTGCCAAAAGTGTTTCTGAATCTGTTAGACTGTATCTAGAAAGGGGAAGATTATGCTTAAAAAAATGTATGAAGAAGTCCAAGGAATTGTATACAAGTGTAGAAATGAATATTACCTTCATTTATGGGAGCTATCGGACTGGAACCAAGAGGGAATGATTTGCTTACATGAATTGATTAGTAGAGAAGAAGAATTGGTAGAAGATATCCCTCGTTTAAGGCAATATTTCAAAACCAAGTTTCGAAATCGAATTTTAGACTATATCCGTAAGCAAGAAAGCCACAAACGAAGATATAATAAAGAACCTTATGAAGAAGTAGGCGAGATCAGTCATCGTATAAGTGAGGGAGGTCTGTGGCTAGATGACTATTATCTCTTTCATGAAACACTAAGAGATTATAGAAACAAACAAACTAAAGAGCAACAAGAAGAGCTAGAACGCATTTTAAGAAATGAACGATTCCGAGGGCGTCAAAGAGTCCTAAAGGACTTACGTATTGTGTTTAAGGAGTTTGACATCCGTACCCATTAGGAATTCATGCAAAAAAATAAAAAAAGTTTAAAAAAGGTGTTGACA
>NZ_VMLJ01000027.1:0-72978 GCF_013276615.1 Streptococcus sp. 1621 | reverse complement strand
CATCTAACGCATTTCTAGCTGTTGTGAGTTTTCCTTTATCAGCTTGTTCTACCAATACTCTAGCTGCTTCATCTAGTTTTTGTTTCACTCCATTCACAGCTGTTTGTGAAGTTTCCACTTCTTCTTTACTTGCATCTGCACCTTTATCTGCGATAGTTTTAGCTTCAGTCTTCACTCTTTCCAACTCTGCTTTTAGCGCTTCGTATTTTTGATTATACACTTCAACACTCTTTGGTGTTTTGTTATCGGTAGAAGCCTTTTCCAACGCTTCAGCACTTGTTTTCAATGTATTTCTAGCTGTTTCACTCGCTGCTTCTTTCAATTGATTTTTAGCTCGGTTTAATGCTTCAGTTTTAGCACTAACTGTATTCAGAGCTGTTGAAACCTTATCTGCAGTTGCGTTTTTATCCTGAATCACTTCATCAGCTTTTCGAACAGCGTCTTCTGCTTCTTGTTTTGCAGTCTTATACGCAGTAGCCGTACTTGTTGTCTTACCTGTTGTTGGATCTGCTTCTTTCGTTAATTCATCTAACGCATTTCTAGCCTCTATTAGTTTCGATTTATCCACCGGCGCTGTTGCCTTAATACTATTTGCTGAAAAGTCCGTCTTCAATCCTTCGTAATATGTAGTATTTGTTCCTTTCTGAACATACGCCACTACAAGTCTAAGATTATCCGTTCCTATTCCTTTTGTTTGATCACTATATTTAGTAGGAACAAAATCAAAGCTCCCATCTGCCTTTACTAGGGCTTCCGCAACAACATGATAACCATCTGCCTCTGGTAAGAAACTATAGGGATTTTGCCGTCCTCCGGTTACTAAATAAGCTTTTAACTCAGCATCAGATGGAAGATTGTTAGACTCCGCCGTTGTGCCAATATTACCAGAAACTACTGGTTTCTCATTAGATTTTCCTTCTAAATCTTGACTAGTTGTTGTAAATCTTGGGGTAGGTAGAGGACGAGCAATGCTTACTGTGGTATGTTCACTATGACCTGCACTATCTGTAGCTGTGACAACGATATTAGATAAACCATGTTTATTGCTAGGAATACGACCTGTTAAGTCTACATATCCCCTCGATCCTATAGTTTTCAAACTTGACTTCGTCAATCCCAAGCCATCTAGTCCTTGGACATCGATATTTGTAATAGTACGACCACTTAGAGACTCAGCTATCAATCGAATATTATTCCCGACCGCTTCACCCGTCAGTACTGGTACGACTTTTTTAGTAGAATACTGAGGGTCAGAGCTTTTTCCAGTAGCTAATCCCACCCTCAAACTTGAAGTTTCCCTAGAATGTCTTAGATTTCCATCTAAATTAGCCGCTTCTCCCTGCTGAAGTTGACTAGCCTTTCTATACTCTTCAAGCGCCGCATTAAAAATCTCCTGATCAACAAGTCCAGTTTCCGATGTTCCCAATGCTGCATTGAATTTTTCGTATGCTGCATTGAGGTTTTTGACTTGTTCTTGATTTTCATCACTATTCTTGAGCCTTTGAAGAAGCTTGTGTATATCATCTGATAGAGAGTAACTTCCTTCACCATTTATATAACTTGTACTACTTGCAACACTTTCCTCTTTCTGATTCTCTACACTTCTATCTTGAGATTGAGGTGATTTGCTTCGGCGACCTATAGATGCTGTTTCCTCTTCCGACTCCGATTGAGCTTCTTTTTTATCTTTTTCTTCCTCAAACACGGGAGATGATTCACCAGACACAGGTTTAACTACACCATCAACTTTTTCGTCACCTGTATTCTCTACTGTTGACTTAGTTTTTCCTTCACTATCTTTAGATGGAGTTCCTGGCTCTTTTTTCTCTGTTCCTTGAGTTTTTGCTTCCGTTCCTGCTTGTCCTACGTTTGGATTTTGACTGCTTGCCTCTGATGGGCTTAGGGCAGATGGATTGTCAGGTTTGACATCTCCATCCTGAGCGACCACTGCTGTACTTGCTTCTGCCGCTTGCACTTCTGTCGCTGGATTAGCCACAAAAAAGACAGACCCTAGCAAGACTGAGGCTGCTCCGATTGAAAACTTGCGTATAGAAAAGCGTTGGCGCTCATTCATTTTAAACTGTTTCATAGTTTTTCCTTTCTTTCTACCCTGTCTTTGCTCCTCTAGCCATGTTCATGCAGGCATCAACTCGCAATAAAAACAGGAAAACATGACCTTTTCTCATCTTGAACAAATGACAAAAAGCCCATTGTTTACTAACACTTAATTATATCAACTTAGTTCCCTTTCCTCAACCTCACTTTGTTTTAGAAAATCGATAATTATATATATATATATATATGCATGTTGCTTATTTTAAAGGATTTAGAGGCTTCTTATTTGTAAATTTAGTATATTTTTCATTATTTTCAGAAATTTTAAATTTATATGACATTCAAAAGAAGCTGTTCGTCTTGCTATCTATCGCCAGAAAGACCTATCCTAGACTCAGCAAATAAAAAAACAGGCTCTCCAAAAAATCAGAAATCCTGAGATATTATTTGATATAACTCCTATCCCAAATCACTTGATGTAGGCTCTCCCAGCTTTGTCGAGTAGCAGAGGTAGACTAACCATGACAAAAATCAGCCATAGCCAGACTCGTAAAAGCCCAGATAAATATAGGAAAGAAGCAAAGAGAAAGACCGATAGCAACATCATACCCAAAGTCTCTCCAAAATTCCTGCAAATAAATAAAGCCAAAGGAGAGATAAAGGATAAAGAGACTAAAGCAAAAACGCTTGCCTGTCTTTTAGTACAAAAAGCACACCTTGACCAGATGGTTTTCCTTACCGTTAGTGCTGATTTTACAACAATGCCTCAAACTCAGACACAGTCATTCCCAATTGCTGACTGGCAACCTCAGAAGTCAGAAGTCCTTGACGTACTAGATTTAGTAGCATGGACAAACTTCCTTCGACTTTCCCACGCTCCAGTCCCTGTTCAAGACCCTCTGCACGACCACGTTCAAGACCACGCTCTAAACCTTTTTCCTCTGCTTGTTCCAAGGCATAGTCCTGCGCTAACAAGGCTTGTTCTTCGCGCATACGTAGTTGACTAAACATTTTTCTGTCCTCCTCGGACCAGCTCTTGTAATCTAGCAGTTGGTCTGCTTGACTAATAGCTCGCTCGGGTTGTTGAGTAAAGGGCTTGTTCCCAAAAAACTCCAACCACGGCTTGCGAACCTCGTCTTTGCTGGTTTCTCTGTATTTTCTTAATTCCAAGAACGCCATCTTGACTAGATGATGTTCCTGTCCATTATTGGTGATGGTTAAAACCTCACCTGTCATGTCCTCGCGCATACTAAAACTATGAAAAGCCAAGTCATCTGAGAAGTAGTTGCTATCTACAATTGCAATAGCATAAACTGGTGCGATGTGTTTATAGCTCTGGTGGGTATCACCTTCACGTTGGCGAATTTTTTCAAGATTTTGATTAACCTGACTGCACAGGTAAGCCCACAGGCGATTGATGAAAAAATTCTGATGATGCACCTGAATCTCAATAATTACCTGCGTGCCATTGTCCAACTCCGCCAAAACATCTATACTTGTATAGAAGTCCTGGGCCGAGTAGGGCAGAGAAGGCAAGACGTGAATATTGCTCCCCTCCAAAATGGTTACATTTTTAGCTGGCAAGTCCAGCATATCGCGAATAAATTGACAAGTGATTTCTGGATTGCTAAAGATTTTCTTAGCAACCAAGTCATTGGTCGGGCTAATGCCCGGATGTCTGAGAATCATTCTTTCTCTCCTTTCATTATAGCACATTTTTTAATCTAATTTACTAGATTTGATGCTTCTATCTATTTATTCGGAAAAGAAATTAAAAGTCTCCTAATTTTTAATCAATTCTTTCTGATGGATATAGAGAATAAAAGAATCTTCCCAATTTCTAGTACTATTTTAGAAGTTATAGTGTAGCATTCCAACTTCAAAGCACCATAAAGTCGATTGAAATAAGAACAAGACAAACAATTCTCGTAAACGAATTGCAATCACAAAAAAGCAAGCATTCACAAGAATACTTACCTATCATGGAAGGAATAGTTGTTCCTCTTTTTTATGACTAAAATTCAAAGAATTCCAGAGCTTTTTTCAAGAGCAAATCCGTATATTCTGGATCTTCTTGGGCTACTTCTATTTCCCACTGAACTTTTTCCAAATCATCTGTAATCACTCCATCTACTCCTAAGTGAAGAGATTTGCTGATAGCTTCTGAATCATTGACAGTCCAGACATAAAGTTTCTGGTCCGTTGTCCATAGTTTGCTTACAAAATATTCATCCAAGGTCGAGTACTCCATAGTATATCCTGTCGCCCTTGTTTTAGGAAAGACAGAATTGTAGGGCATGATAAAATAAACTGGCAGTTCGGCATCATACTGTCTTACTTTTTCAACAACATGGTAGTCTAAAGACTGGATTTGATGTCCATAAATCTTGAGCTTTGCAGCATAACGGGCTAAAAAGCGGTCCATCATGTCTGGACTATCTTTTTTACTGGTTTTGATTTCAATTAGTAATTTTTGACCAAGTTCGTTGGCTCGACTGAGATAATCTTCAAAGCTTGAAATTTTAGTCTGGTAGCCATTTTCAAAAATATCAATCCCTTTAAGCTCCTCCAAGTTTAAGTCTTGAGGACTTTTATTGATACCTGCTAGATTTTTCAAGTTAGCATCATGCATCATGACAAACTGCCCATCTTTTGTTTCCTGCACGTCCGTCTCCACCAAGTCTGGTTTGAGTTGTGCTGTAGTTTCTAAGGACTCTACTGTATTTTGAATCCCATTTGCATTGGAAACCCCTCGGTGAGAAATAAGCTGAGGTAGATGAACCATGGGAGCCTCCAGATAAATATAACCTTCTAGGGCAAAGAAAAGACTGGCACAAGTCATGACTCCCCATCGCATGATGTGATCTTTTTCTCTCCTAGGAAGCATATCCAGCTCCTTTCCTGTCAAAAATGAAACAAATTTAACCAAAAAGTAAGTCAGAGCCATATAATAAAGATTTTTAATCACGACAAAATTCAAAATACCAAGAATCAGAGACTCTCTCTGAGTGATGTCATCTACCAAAGTTTGAGCCAATAACAAAGGAATCAAAGGAAGATAAAATAATAAATTTGCCTTGAGCAAGATATAAAATAAATTCCAAGCATAAAAAGCAACTCTTTTCTTGGTTTTCTCCAAGCTAAACATCACTGCTTCTCGAACAGTCAGCTGATCATATACAATCTTCGGAAGGGCAAACATCAATCTGACAGAGATATAGAGAAAAATAAGAGATAGAAGTAGGATGCTCAGCCACCACATCCAATATTTATCTTCTAAATAATCTTGGATAAACTCTGGAATGACGATTTTATTGAGATAATAAATCTTCAGCATTTTCCGTATAAAAGGAAAAAGCATAGCTATATAGAAAAAGATAAACAAGGCTTTGGCGCAAGTTAGCTTTTTCATAAATCCAAAACTTTCATGGAAAACCTTGCGGATATACTCAATTAGCCTTCGCTTTTCATGATAGAGAAGATGACGAGCACCAATAAAGAGGAGTCCTATTTGAAAATAAGCAACCAGAAGGTTAATGACAATCAAGGCTAAAAAAGCTAGACTAATCAATGGAGAATGAGTGAGGATGGCTAAGACATTGTTATAGGAAATAAAAAGATAACCTGTCTGATCTAATAAGAAGCTAGCTAACCATGAATTGAATGGGACCCACAAATACTCCACTATCATAAAAATCAAGAAAAAGAGAAAGAGGATTTTATCAAGATTGAGGTAAATCTGTTTAAAACCCAATTTTTTAGGTTTTTCAGGTTTCATAGGCACTCCTAGTCAAATAATTGAGATAAGTCCAAGCCACCAAAAGGATTGTTTGATAAGCTACTTTCCGTCTCTAACAATTCTCTAGCTTGATCTGATTCTAGGAAGGACTCATACACACGCGCCGTCATCCGAGCATCCTCCAAGCTATTATGGGACTGACCTTGAAATCCAAGAAATGAGGCAACAGTTTGCAATTTGAGATTGGCAATACCATGTAAATCCGAACTGCGACGTTCAAAAGCTTCATCATACAGATCCACCTTGTACTGCTGGCTGTAGTCTAAACCATGCTCTGCTAGAATAGGCAAATCACTTTTAGCAGCATTGTAACCAACCATCGGTAAAGCACCCACAAACTCTTGGAAATCTTTTATGACTTCCTCCACTGGAGGAGCATCTTTTAAGGTCTCAGCTGTAATCCCTGTCAAACCATTGATAAAACTTTTTAAGGGAACACTGGTATGGACATAGGAATCATGGGTATCGATTTCCTGACCATCTCTAAAACGCACTGCCGATACTTGAATCAAGTGTGTTTGTCCTTCGTGCTGATTAAATTCTAAGTCAAAAGCAATGTAATCTTCTAATCGTTCCATTTTCTACCTCTCCTATACTGTTATTTTATACTCTTCGAAAATCTCTTCAAACCGCGTCAGCTTCGCCTTGCCGTAGATATAGTTACTGACTTCGTCAGTTTCATCCGCAACCTCAAAAACATGTTTTGAGCTGACTTCNNGATTTTCATTGAGTATTAATTGAGCAACTATACTATTTAGAAATAAAAGAAGCCATCAGGTTAGCACTTAACCTAAACAGCTCCTTGATTATCCTCCAAATAAACGAGCAAAAAAGCCTTTCTTAGTTGATTGGACTTCTTCTTTTGCTTGGTCCAGCTCTAGCTTAAGATTTTCTTGATCCTTCATGGCTTGAAGGGTCAATTGTTGCTGCTGATCAAGTTGTTTGTCTTTCTCAGCAATCTGACGGTCTTTGATGCGCATCTGCTCGTCTTTTTCTGATAACTGACGATCCTTGGCTTTTAATTGTTCATAGAGACGAAGAATTTCTGCATTCTTCTCATCAACCAGAATCTCCATCAGTTCACGTTGCTTGACATCTTCACTGACAGGCTCATCTTCAAAAATCGTTTTTTTATAGATTTCTTCTAGCTTGATCAAGCCACTTCTGGTAACGACTGTTACCCCTTTGTCATTTTTATCTGTGTCTTCTTCTGGTAATTCTTTGACACGGTTATTGATTGCTTGGCGAGATAATCCTAAAACCTCTGCAATCTCACTGACGGTCATTTCAATACTCATAATATCCTCTGAAACGTTTTCTAGCTTTTCTTTACTTAAATCTTATCATAAGCTAGAAAAACTGTCAAATTTCCGCTTAATCTAAAGCCTTCAAAAAGGCTAATAAGACTTGGGCAGAGCGACGTCCAGCTTCGATAATAAACTCATCAAAAGAGATGTTTGCTTCATGGTTGGCATTGTCACTCATAGCGCGGATGACTAAGACTGGAAGATTAAGGGCATGCGCCGCCTGAGCAATAGCTGCCCCCTCCATCTCAACGGCTAAAACTTCTGGGAAATGGGACTTAATCGCTTCTATCTTATCATTTCCTGCAACAAAACTATCTCCTGTAGCAATCAAACCAAGATGCCAATTTTGATCCAATTGAGATAAACTCTCTTGGATTTTGGCAACAAAGGTTTTATATGATTCAAAATAAAGCGGTTGTTGCGCCATTTGTCCATAAGCATAGCCAAAAGCTGTGACATCCACGTCATGATAGGCTAATTTGTCAGCAATCACGACATCCCCAACAGCGATACCCTCTGCTACTGCTCCAGCAGATCCCGTGTTAATCAAAGCATCCACTTGAAAATGATCAGCCAAAATCGCCACACTCATAGCAGACATGACCTTACCAATTCCACTTTCTACAAGAACGACTTCATACGAGGTAATGGTTCCTGTATGATAGGTATTGCCTAAAACAACTTGCTCCTGGGCATTGTCTAAATGCTGGACCAGATAAGACAGTTCTTCTGGCATAGCCGCAATAATTCCTATTTTCATTTCAATTCCTTTTCCATTACAAAAGTTTCATTGCTAAGACAAGCAAAATCAAGAGAAAGATGACTGCAAATAAGATTTTATTCAATTTAGAATTGAAGACATTTCTCTTGGTATTTTCAATGCGACGGCTTTTATGAATAGACGGTTCGACCTGAATCTTCAAGGTTTCCTGGCTAAAACCATGATCCTTAGGATTGGCATAACCAAAACGGGAAGAAGAGGTTGGTAAAATCTTAGTCTCCTCATTATCATCTAGCAAAGGAGGACCTGAAATTTTTTCGCCTCTATTAGCTCTTTCAATCATTTCATCCGTTAATAAAGGTTTACCCATACTGACCTCCTCTATTTTTTGTACAATTCCCAATACTGAACAGCCATAATTGTCTTGGCATCACAGATATGACCTGATTGAATCAATTCCTTGGCTTCTTCTAAGCTCACTTCAAGGACTTCTAAGGTCTCGTCCTCGTCCTGCGGGCGCGGATTTTCTACCTTTGTCAAATCGCTGGCTAGGTATAGTTTTAACTTTTCATTACAGAAGCCAATGGCTGAATAGAAGTCATACAAGAGTTCTAATTTGCCTGTATAGGCTGTTTCTTCCTCTAATTCACGCAGTGCTGCTGCGACAGGGTCTGTATTTTCTCCTACTTCCAATTTTCCTGCTGGAATCTCGTAAGAGACAGCCTCGATAGCTTTGCGGTACTGCTTGACCAAGATGAGTTTTTGTTCATCCGTTACTGCTAAAACACAGACAGCTCCATTGTGGAAAATTAAATCTCGTTGAGCAGTTCCTTTACCTTCTGGTAATTCAACCTGATCTTGAACCAGTTTAAATATTGGTCCTTGATAGATTTCTTTTCGACTAAGCGTTTTTTCTTCAAATTCCATGATAGGCTCCTACTGATTCTTAGGATGATGAGGAAGATGTGTTGCATATTCGTCTTTATTAACCTGACGTCCACGACCAATCGCAATCGCATCCGCTGGGACATCTTTAGTAATAGTTGAACCAGCACCAACGAGGGAATTGTCACCTAACTCAACTGGCGCAATAATGGTTGAATTTGAACCGACAAAGACATTGTTACCGATGACTGTCTTGTATTTGTTTTTACCGTCATAGTTGACTGTAATGGTTCCTGCACCGAAATTAACCTTGCTACCCACTTCACAGTTTCCGATATAAGTCAAATGACCAGCCTTGGTATTCTCACCGATTGAAGAACCTTTCACCTCAACAAAGTTACCAATATGAACTTGGGCACCCAGACTTGAACCTGGACGAATGTGGGCATAAGGACCGACAGTTACGCCATCAGCAACACTACTTTCCTCAATCATAGAGTTCGTAATGATAGCTCCTGCTCCGATAGTGCTATCCACTACATAAGTACCATTTGTCAAAACAGTCTCAGCACCAATTTTCGTTTGCCCCTTCAAGGTAACATTGGCTTCGATTTGAACTTCGGGAGCAATCTCAACATCAATATCGATATAAGTTGCTTCTGGATTGACAAAGCTAACACCATTGACCATGTGTTGGTGATTGATGCGACGACGCATGACTGACTCAGCGGTCGCAAGAGCCACACGGTCATTTACACCAAGACTTTCATCAAAATCTTTCAAAGTATAAGCACCAACTTTTTCACCAGCTTCACGGAAAATACCAATGACATCTGTAATATAGTATTCACCTTGAGCATTGTTGGTGTTGATATTTTTCAAAGCCTCAAACAAACGCTCGTTGTCAAAAACGTAAGTTCCTGTGTTGATTTCCTTGATTTGTTTTTCAAAATCTGTGGCATCCTTTTGCTCAACAATACGAAGAACCTCAGCATTGTCATTACGAACAATTCGTCCATAGCCAAAAGGATTATCCGTTTCAGCAGTCAAGATAGTCGCCACATTTTTATGATTGATGTGGAAATCAATCAAGTTTTTCAAACTTTCACCAGTGATTAAAGGAGTATCTCCTGCAATGACCAAGGTGTGACCGGACAAACCTTCTAAGATTGGCTCTGTCATCATAACTGCATGGCCAGTCCCTAACTGTTCAGATTGAGTCACAAATTCTGTCTGTCCAGCCAAGACCTGCTCAACCAATTCTGCCTTGTGTCCCACAACTGTTACTGTCTTTTCAGGTTGGATAGCTCCCACACTACGAAAAACATGTTCCAACATAGAAATACCCGCAACCTTGTGCAACACTTTTGGCAAATCAGATTTCATGCGAGTCCCTTTACCCGCTGCTAAAATAATGGCAAAATTTGACATAATCTTCTCTTTTCTGTAGAAATTCCCTTTTATTATACCATATTTCAAATCATTCCGCGCTCTTGAATGAAAAAATGCTCCAAAGTCCTTTCCTTAACCCATTTTTTTGATTTTTTTTGATTTTTAGGGTAAAATCATAAGATATGAGAAAACAAATTCATCCACTTATTTTATTTGGTTTTTTTGGGATTATAATGTTCATTTTAATCATCAATCGCCCACTTAATGACAACCAATCCTTTAAAACAAAATCCAACATAGCGCAGATTGAAGCACAGGCTTTGAAACACTTAGACAAACCGATTATTGACCTCTCTGGCTGGCAGCGTCCTGAGGAAATCAACTACGATGCCCTCTCACAAAATATTTCAGGCGCTATTGTTCGTGTTCACAGTGGTGCTCAAACGACAAAAGAAAATGATGCTTCCTTTATCAATGGAATAGACAAGGCCTATAAGAGTCATATCACTGAACTTCAAAAGCGGAATGTCCCCGTTGGGGTCTACGCTTATGTAGCTGGAAAAAGTGTCCAAGAAATGGAAAAAGCCGCTGAGGTTTTCTACAATGCAGCCTCTCCTTACAGCCCTAGTTACTATTGGCTAGACGTAGAAGACAAAACCATGTCCAATATGAACGAGGGTGTTGAAGCTTTTCGCGCAAAACTAGCATCACTAGGTGCTAAAAACATCGGCATCTACGTTGGTGTCTACTTTATGGAAGAACATAGTATTGAGACAGGCAAGTTTACCTCTGTTTGGATTCCGTCCTACGGCTCAGACTCAGGATTTTTGGAGAGCAGTCCTAAAACTGATTTAGATTATGACATCCACCAATACACATCTAAAGGAAAAATTGCCGGCTTTGACCACAATTTGGATATCAACGTCATCTCTCCCTTAAAAAACAAAGAAGAAACCTTTAGAAAAATCTTTTTAAAACCTTAAAAGCATTTGTTTATCATTTGCTTTTTCTTTTTGTGTTTGATTGTGATACAATATAGTAAGGATTTTTTGAAATAGAAATAGTTGGAGGAACTATATGCTCTCATGGTTAGCGCGCATTATTAAAGGGATTGTGATTGCTCTTGGATTTATTCTACCGGGAATTTCCGGAGGGGTTCTAGCAGCAATCTTAGGAATTTATGAACGAATGATTGGTTTTCTGGCCCATCCTTTTAAAGACTTTAAAGAAAATGTTTTGTACTTTATTCCAGTTGCCATCGGTATGCTTCTGGGAATCGGCTTATTTTCCTACCCAATTGAATACCTGCTTGAAAATTATCAGGTCTTTGTCTTATGGAGCTTTGCGGGTGCCATCATTGGTACAGTTCCTAGCCTCCTCAAGGAATCAACTCGAGAATCTGACAGAGACAAGATTGATTTGGCTTGGTTCTGGACAACCTTTATCATTTCTGGACTAGGACTCTATGCCTTAAATTTTGTCGTTGGAACCTTAAGTGCTAGCTTTCTTAATTTGGTCCTAGCAGGTGCACTGCTGGCTCTTGGCGTATTGGTGCCTGGCCTCAGTCCATCAAATCTACTTTTGATTTTGGGTCTCTATGCTCCTATGTTGACTGGTTTCAAAACCTTTGACCTCTTGGGAACTTTCTTCCCGATTGGAATCGGAGCAGGTGCAACTCTCATCATTTTTTCAAAATTGATGGATTATGCCTTAAACAACTACCACTCACGCGTCTATCATTTCATCATCGGTATCGTCCTATCAAGTACCCTTTTGATCTTGATTCCAAATGCAGGAAACGCTGAAAGTATCCAATACACAGGACTTTCACTTGTCGGTTATGTCATCATCGCCTTCTTCTTTGCGCTGGGAATCTGGCTTGGTATTTGGATGAGTCAATTGGAGGATAAATATAAATAATGGCAAAAAAAGTTAAAATCAAAAAAACATTGGTGGAACAAATCCTGTCTAAAGCAGGTATCCCACATCAGGGAATTCAAATCAATGCCCTGGAAGGAGAGCTGCCTCAAGGTTATGGACGAGATCAGATTTTCAAAACCTTGGCTCTTTTAGGAGACAAGACAGGACCGATTATCGGAATTGTGCCTATCACTCAACACTTATCGGAAAAGAAACTAGCTAAAATTTCTGGTAATAAAAAAGTGAGCATGATTCCACAAAAGGACTTAGAAAAAACAACTGGTTACATTCATGGAGCCAATAATCCTGTCGGAATTCGTCAGAAACACAATTATCCCATTTTTATCGATAAAATTGCTCTAGACTTGGATCAAATGATTGTCTCTGCTGGCGAAGTTGGTCACAGCATTATCGTAGCGCCACAAGACCTGGCTAGCTTTGTAAAGGCAGACTTTGTAGATATTTTGGAGGACAGCAAGTAATGAAACTCTACTTTGTCCGCCACGGTCGTACCGTCTGGAACCAAGAAGGGCGTTTTCAAGGTGCTAGTGGAGATTCTCCCCTTCTTCCTGAATCCATTGAAACCCTAAAACAACTTGGCCAATATCTCAAGGAAATTCCTTTTGATCAGATTTATGCAAGTGATTTACCTCGAGCGGTCAAATCTGCTGAGATTATCCAAAGTCAACTCAAGACACCCTGTCCTTTAGAAAGTGTTCCGAATCTCCGTGAATGGCAGCTAGGTAAATTAGAAGGTTTGAAAATTGCAACCTTGGAAGCTATTTACCCGCAACAAATCCAGGCTTTTCGTTCAAATCTTGCTCAATTTGACACTCAAATGTTCGGAGCCGAATCCCTCTATAGCACAACACAACGAACTATCCAATTTATCAAATCATTAAAAGATAGTCCAGCTGAGCGTATTCTAATTGTCGGTCACGGTGCTAATCTTACTGCTAGTCTTCGTACTCTTCTAGGTTATAAAGAACCACTTCTTCGTAAAGAGGGCGGTCTAGCAAATGCCAGCCTAACCATTCTAGAAACCCATGATTTTGAAACATTCACTCTCGATACGTGGAATGATACTTCCTATCAATCATAATTATAGCCTAGTCTTCTGAACTAGAACAATAGGAGATATAGTCAGTTGAAACAAAAATAAGACAAAAGAGCCTCGTAAAAAGGTATTGCAACTTGCCAATACCTTTTTGATATGAACACGTGTCTTCTCAACAGGATTGTAGAGCAAAATGAAATAAGAACTGAATAATGTGATTTGAGAATTTAAATCAATTTATAAGAATTTTTTAGAAGCAGTGATGTACTAGTTCAGATTCACTTTTCTATACTAATACTCTTCGAAAATCTCTTCAAACCGCGTCAACGTCACCTTGCCGTACTCAAGTACAACCTGCGGCTAGTTTCCNNTTCATTGAGTATAAGATGAGTAGGGAGGAAGAAGTAAAAGTTTATGTCCAAACTCTTCACATAAGAACTCTAGCTTACCCATTCTATGGAATCTTGCATTATCCATTAAAACTTCCAACTAATACTCTTCTAAAATCTATTCAAACCATGTCAGCGTCACATTATATATGTTGGTGACCTCATAAGTCTTATCTGTAACCTCAAAGCTGTTCTTTGAGCAGCCTACAGCTAGCTTTCTAGTTTAATCTTTGCTTTTCACTGAGTAGCAAGTTAAAAAATGAGGCTGGTCAAAAAGTCTTTAAAATCAAAAAACGCATAATATCAGGTATTGAAAACCTTGTACTATGCGTTTTATTGTGGGAAGATTTACTTCATTTTTTCCTGAAGTCGAGTTTTTTCCCTGACTTATTGATTTGGACTATTCTTTTGATGAACTGCTTGAGCTTGAATCTCCACCACCGATATATTGGGTAAAGATATTTTGGAAGGCTTGGTCCTTAACCTTGATATTGGCTGCTTGCAATTCTTTTCCGATAATGCTTTGAACAAATGTTGAATCATTTTGTTTTTGAGTCAAGATAACAGTTTTTAATTTTTCTTTGTAGTCATCAATATTAGATGATTTTTCTGTTTTCTTAATGAGTTTTACAATGTAATATTGGCTACTGTAGGCTTGTGTGCCAGTTGCTGTAATCACATCAGAAACGCCGTTTACATCTAAAGCAAAAGCAGCTTTTTTAACTTGTTCCGGTACTTCTGTTGAAGCAGAATCAAAGGTGATTTCTCCACCATTCGCTTTAGTTTTCTCATCAGTTGAGTTATCTTTGGCTAATTGGGCAAAGTCAGCACCTTCTGCCTTGGCTTTTTCGAGAACTTCTTTGGCCTTATCTTCATTATCAAGACGGATGATTTGAGCCGTTACATCTGGA
The DNA here is from genome assembly GCF_013276615.1 of Streptococcus sp. 1621. Taxonomy (NCBI): domain Bacteria; kingdom Bacillati; phylum Bacillota; class Bacilli; order Lactobacillales; family Streptococcaceae; genus Streptococcus; species Streptococcus sp. 1621. The sequence goes on along the minus strand of NZ_VMLJ01000027.1, from coordinate 58,542 downwards.
GTATATTCGTCAAAGGCCTTCTTGTAAGCATCATCTGTCAATTCAGCTTCTGCTGCCTTCTTAACTGCCAACTCAACTAATTTACTTGTACGAATTTGAGCTTTACGTGTTTCAAGGGTCATTCCTGCTTGTGACAAGACACGTTGGTAGTTCTCACCATATTGTTTCTCTTCTTCGGCAATAGTATCATCAACCTCTTTATCATCAAGCTCTGAGCCATATTGTTTTTCAAAAACTTTTTGGATGGTCATATTTAACAAGACTTGTTGGGCTGAAGGGTTGCTTTTCACTTGCTCATAAAATTGATGTTCTGTGATGACATCCCCTTTCATGCTGATAAGGTCTGCCCCTTCTGAACCTTTCGAACAAGCTGCTAAAGTTGCTACTGATAATAGTGTAATGGCACCTGCCAATAGTTTTTTCTTCATGTCTACTCCTTTGAGATAAGTGTTACTCTATCTATTTTACTATATTTTCTTAAATTTTTCTGAAAATCATTCGCTGTCAGGCAATTGAACATCTGCTACATTTTTACGAAGCATGAGAATGCCGTCTCCCAGAGGTACTAATGTTGCGGTAAGTCCTGGATTGTCTAAGGTTGCGTCAAATAGTCTTTGAAGTCCTCGATAGATGGTTCGCTGACCTCGACGGACTTCTATAATGTCCTTGGCAACATCACCGCCTTGAAAAATATCATCCAAGACAACCACACCACCGACTTCCAAATGTTTGAGGATTTCTGGCAGAAAGACGATGTATTTAGACTTGGCTGAATCCATAAAGACGAAATCATAGGACTCTGTCAAGGTAGATAAGACATCTACCGCATCTCCTTCTAGGAGTGTGATTTGCTTACGACTGTCAAATTGAGCAAAATTTTCCTTGGCAAAACCAATCATTTCTGGATTGCGATCAATGGTTGTAATCTTAGCATTTGGCGCATGCTCTGCCATCAAGAGAGCTGAAAAACCGATGGCCGTCCCAATTTCCAGAATGTTTTTAGGTTGCATGGTTTCCATAAGAAAACGGAAATAAGCAACCGTTTCATGGGGGATAATGGGAATATTTTCCTTACGGGCAAAATCTTCCAATCCTTTCAAAGATCCTGTGACTTGCTTTTGACGCTGACGCATCAAGTCTACAATTTCTTCCTTGACAACAGGGCGACGCATGTTATGGTTAGCATTTTTACTATACGATTCAACCATCTTATGCCAATCCCAATTTTTCAACAAGGGCTTCAAACTCATTCAAACGGCGTTCGAAGACTGCAAAGGCATCGTTGAGGTAGTCTTCCTTCTCCATATCAACACCAGCTTTTCTCATGACATTAAGTGGATAGTCAGACTTGCCTGCCTTGAGGTAGTCGATATAGCGGTCACGGTCTTCTTGACTACCATGGACAATCTTTTCAGCCAGGGCTGAGGCTGCTGCAAATCCAGTTGAATATTGATACACATAGTAGTTATAGTAGAAGTGTGGAATGCGAGCCCACTCGTATTGAATTTCAGGATTGTCTTCCTTACTCAAACCATAATACTCCTGGTTCAAGTCTGCGTAGAGTTTATTTAGGAAATCGCTTGTCAAGACTTCCCCATTTTGGTCCGCTTGGTGAATGGCGTGTTCAAACTCAGCAAATTGAGTTTGGCGGAAAACTGTTCCACGGAAACCATCTAAGAAGTTATTGAGAATAGCAAAGCGCGTTGCGTCGTCTTCCACTTCTTCCAATAATTTCTCCGTCAAGATATTTTCATTAGTGGTTGAGGCAATCTCAGCCAAGAAGATCGAATAATCTCCGTAAACATAAGGCTGCGTTTCACGAGTATAGCTAGAATGCATGCTGTGGCCTGTCTCATGAACAAGGGTAAAAAGATTGTCCAGATTGTCCTGCCAGTTGAGAAGCATAAAGGCATTGGTATCGTAAGAACCACCAGAATAGGCCCCTGAACGCTTGCCTTGATTTTCATAAACATCAATCCAACGCTCGCTGAAGGCACGTTTAACACGGCTCAAGTAATCTTCACCCAAGACTGCCAAGGCATCTTCTGCCTTTTTCAAGGCTTCTTGGTAGGTAAAACTATATTCAACAGATGAAAGCGGTGTGTAGACATCGTACATCTTGAGGTCTGAAATTCCCAGGATTTTTGAACGAAGTTCAAGGTAACGATGCAAGAGTGGCAAATGCTTGCGAACTGCTGCTACCAAGTTGTCATAAACACTTTCTGGAACAAAATTTGCCGCTAGGGCTGCATGACGAGCACTCTTGTAGTTGCGAACTTTGGCACGATAGTTTTGAACCTTAACATTTGTTTGCAAGGTTTTAGCATAAGTATGTTGGAATTGCTCATAAGTTGCATAAAGGGCTTGATAGGCACCACGACGCACCTCACGGTTTTTAGACTCCATCAGACGTGTGTAAGTCCCATGAGAGAGCTGAACTTCCTTACCATCATCGTCAAGAACATAAGGGAAAACAATATCCGCATTGTCCAAGATAGCGAAGGTTTCACTTGCCGAACCAAAGATTTCTCCAGCGCCAGCCAATAATTCTTCTTCACGTTGTGAAAGAACGTGATCCTTGCCTTGCAAAAGCTTGTCAAAATAGTGTTGATAAACCTGCAATTTTGGTTGAGCTTCTAAAAAGTCAGCATACTGCTTTTCACTAATCTCCATAAATTCAGGTTCATAGAATGAAAAGGCTTGGTCTAGCTGGCTGTAGAGTGTCATGGCTTTGGCATAGTACTCTTGGTACTTGGCTTCACGTGTGTCCTGATCATTCTTCATATGAGCATAAACGTAAAGCTTCTCCATTTGGCGTTCCATTTCAAGAGAAAATTCAGTAATTTCGAGTAGGCTATCCGCACTATCCAAGAGATGGCCTTCATACTGGGCTACTGTCTCCAATTGTTCTGTTAAATCTTTTAAGGCTTCTTCCCAAGCCTGGTCAGTTGGGTAGATCGTTGATAGATCCCATGTATCATTTTCATTTATTTCATTTCTTTGTAATACCATTAGATTCCTCCATCCTTTCTATTCTACCATATTTTTCAAGAAATATTGCTGATAAAAGGCTGGTGGATAGAGCTTTTGCCAATCATTTTGAGGATTTTGTTGATAATAGGTTTGAAAATGCTTATAATAGCTAGTCAAATCTTGCTCAATTTGGCAAAAATCACCTACTAGTGGTCGAATTTGTGGATACCATTCTTTCAGCCCATAATTCAGGACATTTTCTCCCTTTTGATAGGCTTCTGCTTGTTCTTTCATCCAAATGGGATTTTGATAATAAAGTTGCTGTCGGATATAGCGACAGATGTCCTTGTCCTGAGAAACTGTAAAATGAGATATTTTTTGTTTCTTATAGGGAAAACGTAATATCTCCAGTAGACTAGCTTGACCATAGGGAAATTCCTTAATCTGATAATGGAGTTTGCCGCGGAGATCCTGGTGAATCAGGTATTTGAGTCTTAAAACTTGTTTTTCACGGTCTAATTCCCAAACATAAAATCCCATGTTGTGACTGAAATAGAGAAACCCTTCTTGTAGACGAGTCAACCGCTCCTTGAGCCACAGTTTTTCTCCCAACAACCACAGTACTTGGTAACCCTGACTACGATAGCCCTCGCTACGCTCTTTAAGAACTTTTTGAGGCAAGTGACTACATTGAACCTCTAAAGCTAGATTGCCATTTACAAATACATCCGCAATCTGTTTAAGCTCTGGAAGCGGGTATTCTAATTGCACCTCAGCCTCTGTTTTCAACCAGTGATAAAGGGATTCTTTATTTGCCAGGTGTTCTGGGCTTTCATTTTCAGAGGAATAATCACAGTCTTTTAAAGATTTATGTGCAAAATGGGTCCGGACACTTGGTCCTTGACGCAAACGGAGCTGACCTCCACAAGCTGGGCAGGTGTAGGCTTGCTTCTCAAGCTTATCCTCTAACACATTTACCAATTCTCCCCTAGCATCTCTCGCAACAAACATGATTTCCCTCCTTTTCTATATTATTCGTAAAAAAAGAAAAAAGATCAGGAAATTCCCTAATCTTCATCACTCTATAATTTTAGAGTTGCAAGCGACTTTCAAGAGCTTGTGTCAACACTTCAGAATAGTTCACTTTCTCACGATCTGCAAGTCTGACTAGCCACTCTGGAACCGTAACATTTTTTCGAATCGCTTTATTATTCTTTACGAAAGGCAAGGGATTGACCTGAATCAAAGTCACAAATCCATCGGGAGCCTTCAACTCAGCAATGTCACTAGGAGTAGGCAAAGCCAGTCCTTCATCAATATAAGAAGCTAAAACACTCTCAAGCATTTCCCGAGCATTTTTCATTGCAAGTTCAATCGTTGCTCCCTCTGTCCCACCTCCAAATTCAGGAAATTCAACCCAGTATCCAGTGCCTTCTCTATGAAAAATAGCAGGATAAGATTTTAGCATAATACACCTCCACAATTTCCAAATCAACTATAATCCCAAATCTTTTAATATTTTTCTCTCTAGACCTTTTCCTAAATCCTCATTACCGTGAACTGGAATAGTGACAAGATAGGAGACCCCTTCTTTCTTAAAATGATGATGACTTCCTCTCTTACGAACTTCAATCCATCCATTTGCAAGAGCTAATTTTACCATTTCCTTACCTGTTATTGGCATTTATGGTCACCTTTCTAGCTAAAATTATACTTATAATGCGTATTTTTGTCAATTCTTCTATCTTATCTATTCGTAAAAAAAGAAAAAAGATCAGGAAATTTCCTAATCTTCATGTGTGTTTACTTGATTTTCTTGGCTAGCATGGTCGCAAAGCGTAGTTGAATACGATTGCCATTCTCATCGCGACGGTGCAAATGGCCTGGATTTTCATTGTACTTGACCAATTCCCAGTCCTTGTAATAGTATGCCAATTCCCCTTCTTTAAAGGTAAATGGGAAGTTCACAGAGCAAGGGTAATCTTCCGTATCCATAGCACAAACGATAAGATTATAGCCACCGACCGTGGTATGCTCCTGCATATTTTTGATAATTGCAGGAATGCGGTCTGCTTGCAAAAACATCAAAACAACTGTCGATACGATGAAATCATAAGCTTGCCCAATGCTAGCTGAATTGATATCTTAAAAACCAACAGGCATATCCAAATCTTCCTGCTCCACAATGCTTTGCAAGATTTCAAGGGACAGTTCATTTTGATCCACAGCTGTCACATCAAAACCTTGCTGGGCTAGAAAGAGGGAATTACGCCCCTGACCACAGCCCAAATCCAAGGCTTTCCCTGGTTTTACTGTCTGCATAGCCTCTAGGACCTCTGAATGAACAGGATTGGTATTGTATTTCTTAGGGAAATAATCCTCAGGTTTACAATAAAATTCCAAGTACCATTCTACATCGTCTGTTACAGCCTCCACTCGGTGCCAGGCTTGTGGTTGTGCCATTGGATTGTCAGCCCCCGCTTCAAAGAGATGCTCAGCTAGAACCTCACCATCCTCTGTCAATTCAATAAACTTGAGAGTTCCTTTTAAAACAGTAATCTTGCCCCAAGTCCCAACCTTGGTATTGTGTTTCTGCTGAACAGCCTCTGGCATGGTTTCTTTAGTCCACAAGGGCATACGTTTATAGGCAATTAGTTTTTCCATTTTCATTCCTCTTTTTATCGCTGATTAACAGCTTTCATCACGCGCGCAATGTCGCGATTTTGCTCACGTCGTTTGATTGACTCCCGTTTATCATAGTCATGCTTCCCTTTAGCTAAACCTAAAAGGAGCTTGGCATAACCATCTTTGATATAGACCTTAAGGGGAACCAGGGTCATTCCTGTCCCTTTGGTCTCTTGTTCCAACTTTTGGATTTGCTTTTTATGGAGCAGGAGTTTGCGACGACGTTCTGGTTCTTGATTCCAGATATTTCCCTCTTCGTAAGGAGCGATATGAACATTGCTCAACCAGACCTCCCCATTTTTCACTTGGGCAAAGCCATCCTTGAGATTGATTCGAGCAGCTCGTACACTCTTGATTTCAGTTCCAGTCAGGACCATTCCTGCTTCTAGCGTATCTACGATTGTATAGTCGTGCCGCGCCTTTTTATTTTGTGCGACGACCTTTCCCTCGCCCTTTGCCATGCTTGGCTCCTTTCTTAGCTACTTCCTTATAAAAAGGTTTCTTTCCTTTTTTCTTCTTGTCTTTTTGTGAATGCTTGCGCTTATCATTTGAGCGTCCTGATTTTCTCTTGTCTTCCTTCTTATCTGAACGACGACTGGAACCACGCCCTCTGTCACTACGACTAGACTGTTTCAAGCCTTTTTCGATCACATCAAACTCACTTGGAATGTAAGAGAAGTCAATTTCCCCCGTCATCTTGTCGGCTCTTTCAACCCGAATACGAATTTGTTGACCTACACGGAAGGTTGTTCCTGATTTCTCCCCACGCAGGGTCAAATCACGCTCATTGAAATGATAAAATTCAGGTAGATTGGTGATGTGAATCAAGCCTTCAACTGTGTTTGGCAATTCAACAAAGAGACCGAATTTAACGATGCTAGACACAACCGCATCGTACTCTTCGCCCACGTATTCTTCCATATACTCAGCCTTTTTCATGGCTTCGACTTCACGCTCAGCCTCGATAGCACGACGTTCACGGTTTGAGGACTGGGTCGCAATCTCTGGGATCACTTGCTCAAAATGCTCGGCTATTTCCTTAGAACAGCCGTAGTCCCGAATCATACGGTGAACAAGGAGGTCCGGATAACGACGAATCGGACTGGTAAAGTGAGTATAATAATCAGCCGCTAATCCATAGTGGCCGTGATTGTGCTCTGAATAGCGAGCCTGCTGCATAGAGCGAAGAAGCATCATGGACAATACATCTGCATAAGGTTCTCCCTCAACAGCACGCATGATGTCTTGGAGAGCCTCCTGGCTCATCTCACTGGCAGTCCCATAAATGTGCAAACCAAAACTCGAAGCATAATCAATAAATTTCTGAACCTTTTCAGCCTTTGGCTCCTCGTGAATTCGATAGATGAAAGGCGAATCCAGCTTGCTAAAATGCTCAGCAACTGTTTCATTGGCCATCAACATGAAGGACTCAATCATGCGCTCGGCAACACCACGCTGACGAAGAACGATATCAACAGGCTTTCCTTGTTTATCTACTAAAATCTTCGCCTCATTGGTATCAAAATTGAGGGCTCCACGTTTCACTCGCATGTTTTCTAAAGTTTCATGGAGCTTGGCCATAAGTTCGATACTTGGAACAATTTTCTGATACTCTTGTCTCTTTTCCTCGTCGCCCTCTAAGATATCATTGACATCGCTATAGGTCATACGAAAACTGGTCTTGATAACTGTTTGTGTGATGGTGTAGTTGACCACATGACCATGTTTATCAATTTCCATAATGGCTGACTGGGTCAAGCGGTCAACTTGAGGATTGAGGGAGCAGATGCCATTTGACAAACGCTCTGGAAGCATTGGCACCACTCGGTCTGTCACATAGACTGAAGTCGCGCGGTTAAGGGCTTCCTTGTCCAGGGCAGAACCCTCGGTCACATAGTAGGAAACATCTGCTATGTGAACTCCGAGTTCGATATTTCCATTTTTCATAGGCTTAATATGCACTGCGTCGTCCAAGTCCTTGGCGTCCGCACCATCAATGGTAAAGGTAATCTCATCTCTTAGATCCAGACGACCTTCCATATCCTTTTGAGACGGAGCATCAGGAACACTTTCTGCTTCCTTAAGAACAGCCTCTGGAAACTCGGAGACAATGTCCATAGACTCCAAAACCTCAAGAACATCAATTCCGACATCCGTTGAGTGCCCCACCACATCGAGGACACTAGCGACAAAGAAATCATGTTTCTTGCTTGGGTATTTATCGATAAGGACCTTGAGAACTTCTGTTCCTTCTAGTTTTAGGGCTGGTTTCTTAACATAAATAGGTTGACTGATTTTCTGATTTTTCGAACGGATGTAGCCAGCATACTTAGGCTTTTCCTGATCCAGAACGATTTGCCCGACAACTGTTGTCAAACTGTGTTCTAGGATATCAATAATTTTGGCTTCCGCTGCTGTTCCCTTATTGCGGTCAGCGACTTTCTTAATCACTACCTCGACGGTATCACCATCAATAGCATAGTTGACATCGTTTTTTCCTACAAAAAGGTCGTCCTCCTCGCCTTCCAGACTGACAAAGCCAAAGCCATTTTTATGGGCATGAAAAATCCCCTTGAGAGTAATCTCATGTTTTTTCTTAACTTCCAAGGTCAGACTGCCATCTTCTTCAAAACGAATCTGATGCCTTCTTTCCATTAGGGATAAGGTTTTAATCAACTCACGAAAATCCTTGGAACCATCTTTTCCCAAAGCCTGAGCCAAGTCATTGACAGTTACCTTTCCCTTGTCTTGTAAATATTCTTTTATTCTATCTTTCATATTTTCTTTCTAGATTTTTTATTTTCTTTTACTGTAAAACCTTCTCAAATATCCTTTAAAAATAAAAAGAGGCAAAGACCTAGTCCTGCCCATTATTTTCTTATCTACTTGATAATACCGTCAATGCTAAGGCAATGGCTAGCCAGAAAAAGACTAAAATCCCTGTCAAACGCTGCATTACAGCTTCAAAACCGCGTGCTTTACTGCGTTCAAACAAATCACCTGAGCTGGCATCAAATACATTGCTGGATTGGTTTTTGGTTGGTTGCATGAAAATCGCAATCACAATTACAACAGATAATACTAATAAAATGGTTAATAATAGGTTATACATATCAAACTCCTTAAAATCCCTATTATTTTACCATAAAATCTACTTAGATTCAAGATGTAGGGTTACTTTTCTTTCCTTGGGACAATACTTTAAAACCTCGATCTTGTCTGGATGGGTTTTTGAATTTTTACTGGTTAGGTAATTGATACTGCCACAAGAGGAGCATTTGAGATTAATTTTTACTCGCACTAGATTTCCTTTACTTTTAATAATGTTCGAAATTGAAGCAGGTTAAAGAGACAACTAAAGGCAACACAAATGCTTGTCGCATAAAAGACTGCATGATAGCCAAATTGACCTGCTACTGCAGAACCTGCCATAGGCCCAACGACACCTCCCAGATAAAAGAATACCTGATTAAAGGCAAAGACCCTCGAAATACCAGCTTTGGGCGTCATCTTGCTGAGAAGGGCATTGATCCCAGGTATCAGCGCACCGGTTCCCAAGCCAAAGAGGAATCGATAGAGTCCTAGTTGAAGCGGACTAGAGGCATTGGCACAGAGGAGATAGATGATAACTGAATAAAACTGAGCTACAACCAAGAGACGATGGTTGCCCACCTTGTCACCTAGCTTTCCCATGACTCCTGCACTCATCATACTGGAAAAGCCCATACTGGATACAATCAAACCAGATACAAAGAGAAGATTCTCTGTCTGGCCTAAGTCGCGCACATACAGAGCCAAAATAGGGCCAATCGATTGAGCTGAAAATTGGATGACAAGACTGGTCAGAAAGAGGTTGACCAAAAGATAGGGATATTTAACTGAGGTAAACAATTCCTTTGTTGGAATAGCCTTTTCCTTGGCTACTGGTTGAAAATCTTCCTTGATAAAGCAAATAGTCAAAACAGCAGCTAAAAATAGAAAACTACCAACCAGTAAGAAAACTGTACGAATACCAAATAATTCTGCGATAAAGCCACCAATAAAGGGACCAGTTAGAGTACCTGCAACTACGCCTGTAGACAAAGTACCTAAGGCAGAGCCTGATTTTTCCTTGGGAACCTGACTGGCTATCAAGGCAGTTGCATTAGGAACAAATCCTGCAAATACACCGTTTAATAAACGAAGAAAGATTAACCAATAGATATTTGGGACAAAGGCCAAGCCTCCCATAGTAATAGTCATGGCCAGACCAGCACGAATCATCATGGGTTTTCGGCCGTATTTATCAGCAAGGATTCCCCATATAGGAGAAAAGAGCGCCGCAGAAATGGCAGAGACAGAAATAGCTAAACCTGCATAAAAAGCAGCTTGATCACTCCCTACACCCAGATTTTCCACAAAGATGGGCATAAAGGGCACTACCAAAGAAATACTGGCTCCTGTCAGAAAATTACCAAACCAGGCAATGCGCAGATTATCCTTCCAGTTAATCTCTGTCATCTTGCCTACCTCCCTCAAGAAGGATATGCACTTGATTAAGAAGCTGGTTCTGATTGCCATTATTATCAAGAACCTGGCTGGCCAAATCTTTCTTTTTTTCTAAAGGCCACTGGGCTGCCAGACGAGACTCAGCTTCATCCTTGGATAGCTGATCCCTTTTCATTAGACGTTCTACTTGGACATCTCGGTCCACATAGACCAACCAAGTCTCATCAAACCAAGAGACGTAGTCCTGCTCAAAAAGCAAGGGAATATCCATGAAGAAAATCTCTTCTGTCTGAGCCAACTGGTCTCTCAACGTAGCTAGCTCCTCACGGATAATCTTTCCTTGGATTCGCTTAGACCATTCCTGTTCTTCAGGATTTGAAAAGATAAGACTAGCTAGGATAGGGCGATTAAGTTCTCCGTTTTCAAGGATGATTTCTTGCCCAAAATGCTGGACTAGAGCCTGAAACAAACGACCACTAGGTTTCTGTAGTTGGTGGACGACTGCGTCGGCATCCACTACTTGAAAGCCTTGCTTTCTTAGAAAATTTGTCACGGTTGACTTACCAGAGGCAATTCCCCCAGTGATTCCGATGATTTTTCCCATCAGTCCCTCCTTTGACACTGAGGACAAAAGTGGGTTCCACGTCCGCCTAGTTGTATTTTCTCAATGATGGTGCCACAACGTGAACATTCTTGACCAGCCTTATCATAGACCTGATGAAAATCCTGCATGGTTCCATCTTCCCCAAAGGCATTGGTATAGGTCCGAATGGTGGAACCGCCTTTTTCAACAGCCTGTCCCAATACAGCAATGGTCTGGTCATGAATGGCAGTCACTTCTGCTGCTGTCAAAGTCTGGGAAGGTCTAGCCGGATGAACCTGAGCTCGCCAGAGAACCTCATCCACATAGATATTGCCAAGTCCAGCTACCAAGGTCTGGTCTAGGAGATGGGATTTGATAGGCTTTTTAGATTTCTTCAGGGCACCTATAAAATTCTCTAAATCAAAGTCCTGGTCTGTTGGTTCAGGCCCTAATTTTTTAGAAATAAAGTAGGCGTCTAAAAGATCAGGCTCCAAGAGTTCCATAGTACCAAACTTGCGAACATCCTCATAAACAAGCGTGCCACCGTCCTCAAACTGAAAGAAAACATGGGCATGCTTGCGTTCGGGAACCTGATACGGATAATAAAAATACTTGCCTTCCATGCGCAAATGGGAAATCAAGACCTTGTCTGTCAGGTAAAAAAGCAAATATTTGCCCCGACGTTCCATTGACTCAATAATCTGACCAGGCACCTCCTTTTGAAACTCGTCCAAATCTGTCTTAATCATCTTGGTATAGCGAATTTCTACACTCGAAATCTTCTTACCCAGAATCAATTTTTCTAAACCACGACGAACGGTTTCAACCTCAGGTAATTCAGGCATACGTCCTCCTTCTGTAAAAACAAGAAGCAGGCATGAGCCCACCTCTACTTAGTATTCTTTTTCATTATAGCCAAAGTCAGCCAAATCTAGCTTTTTATCGCGCCAGTTTTTCTTGACCTTGACCCAGGTTTCTAGGAAAACCTTGTCTCCTAGCATGAGTTCAATATCACGACGGGCCATGCTACCAATTTTCTTAAGCATAGCGCCACCTTTACCGATGATAATCCCTTTCTGACTATCGCGCTCGACCATGATGGTTGCACGGATGTGAACCTTGTCTGTCTCTTCATCTCGTTTCATAGAATCCACTACTACTGCAACAGAATGCGGAATCTCTTCACGAGTTAGGTGCAAAACTTTCTCGCGAACCATTTCTGAAACCAAGAATCGTTCTGGATGGTCTGTGATTTGATCAGACGGGAAATATTGGAAACCTTCGTCCAGATTTTCACTCAAAATATCCACTAGACGAGAGACGTTATTCCCTTGAAGAGCTGAGATTGGAACGATTTCCTTAAAGTCCATTTGATTACGAAAATCATCAATCTGAGACAAAAGCTGGTCTGGATGAACCTTGTCAATCTTGTTCACCACCAGAATAACAGGAACCTTAGCAGCCTTGAGACGCTCGATAATCATATCGTCCCCCTTACCACGCGCTTCATCAGCAGGCACCATGAAAAGAACGGTATCCACTTCGCGAAGGGTACTGTAGGCAGACTCAACCATGAAATCTCCGAGAGCTGTTTTAGGTTTGTGAATCCCTGGTGTGTCGATAAAGACGATTTGTTCCTTATCAGTCGTGTAAATTCCCATGATTTTGTTGCGCGTTGTCTGCGCCTTGTCACTCATGATGGCAATCTTTTGCCCCATGACATGATTTAAAAAAGTTGACTTCCCAACATTGGGACGTCCTAAAATGGCTACAAAGCCTGATTTAAAAGTCATAATTTCCTCTTACTGTTTAAAATAATAAATCCCAGATTCGTGGGAGAAAAATCAATGCGCCTGTTAAGGCTGCGAAAAGAGAAACCACTAATACCGCGCCAGCCGCCATATCCTTGGCATTTTTAGCCAGCATGGAAAAGTGATAGTGACTGGCCAAATCCACCACATTTTCAATAGCAGAGTTGATAATCTCAAAGGCTACTACCAAGAAAATGCTCAATAGGAGAAAGAGCCATTCGATTCGTGACACCTGAAAAACAAAACCTGCAAGGATGACCACTAGAGCCGTCACTGCGTGTTTTCGCATATTGCGTTCTTCCTTGATAGCAGTAAAAATACCTGTCAAAGCAAATTCTAAACTAGATATCAGGTCACGATTTTTCCATTTTCGTTTATTGTCTTGTGAGTCCATAGGCTGTCAAAATTTCTTCTTGTAAACCGAACATCTCCGCTTCTTCTTCCGGAGTGTAGTGATCATAGCCATTGATATGTAAAAAGCCGTGTACTGCCAAGAAGCCCATCTCACGCTCAAAGCTGTGACCGTATTCCTCGGCCTGCTCATGTGCCTTATCGATAGAGATGAACAGTTCCCCAATATAGGCATCAAACTCAGACATCATCTCTGCCAATTCTGGATTTTCAAGCAAATCCTCTTCGTCAAAGGCAATTTCCAACTCTGGTTTATATTCAAGACTGATAACATCTGTCGGACGGTCTGTGTCACGGTACTCCAGATTAAGTTCATGACTACGTTCATTGGTCACAAAGGTAACCGCCATCTCCTTGTCTTCTTTGCCTAATTTTTGGGCTGCAAATTCCAAAATTTCTTGGGTTTGTTGCAACATTTCTTTTGAAACTTGACCAGTTTCATCTACCATTTCAATATACATGTGCTTCTCGTTTCTCTTTACTTGGCTTTATTATACCACATTTCCATGATTTTATTCTACCTTTTTGATATAATACTATGGAATACAATCACAAGGAGAGAACGATGTCATTTGACGGATTTTTTTTACACCACATGGTTGAGGAATTGCGCAGACAGTTAGTGAATGGTCGCATTCAGAAAATCAATCAGCCTTTTGAACAAGAGTTGGTCTTGCAAATCCGTAGCAATCGCCAAAGCCATCGCCTGCTCCTTTCTGCCCATCCAGTTTTTGGACGCATTCAGCTGACCCAAACGACTTTTGAAAATCCATCCCAACCTTCTACCTTTATCATGGTTTTAAGAAAATATTTGCAGGGTGCCCTGATTGAGTCGATTGAGCAAGTGGAAAATGACCGTATTATGGAAATTACAGTTTCCAATAAAAACGAGATTGGAGACCATATCCAGGCTACCTTGATTATCGAGATTATGGGTAAACACAGTAATATTCTACTGGTTGATAAGAGCAGTCATAAAATTCTCGAAGTCATTAAACACGTCGGCTTTTCACAAAATAGCTACCGCACCTTGCTTCCTGGGTCGACCTACATCGCTCCGCCAAGTACGGAATCTCTCAATCCTTTCACGATCAAGGATGAAAAGCTCTTTGAAATCCTGCAAACACAGGAAACGACAGCTAAAAACCTTCAAAACCTCTTTCAAGGTCTGGGACGTGATACGGCAAATGAATTGGAAAGCATACTGGTTAGTGAAAAACTTTCCACTTTCCGAAACTTTTTCAATCAAGAAACCAAGCCATGCTTGACTGAGACTTCCTTCAGTCCAGTTCCTTTTGCAAATCGTGTAGGAGAACCTTTTACCAGTCTTTCTGATTTGTTGGACACCTACTATAAGGATAAGGCTGAGCGAGACCGCGTCAAACAGCAAGCCAGTGAACTCATTCGCCGTGTTGAAAATGAACTTCAGAAAAACCGCCACAAACTCAAAAAACAAGAAAAAGAGTTACTGGCGACAGACAACGCTGAAGAATTTCGCCAAAAAGGGGAATTGCTAACAACCTTCCTCCATCAAGTGCCTAACGACCAAGACCAGGTTATCCTGGACAACTACTACACCAACCAACCGATCACCATTGCGCTTGATAAGGCTCTGACTCCCAACCAGAATGCCCAACGCTATTTCAAACGGTACCAGAAACTCAAAGAAGCTGTCAAATACTTGACTGATTTGATTGAAGAAACTAAGGCAACCATTCTCTATCTGGAAAGTGTGGAAACCGTCCTCAACCAAGCAGGACTAGAAGAAATCGCTGAAATCCGTGAAGAATTGATTCAAACAGGTTTTATCCGCAGAAGACAACGGGAGAAAATCCAGAAACGCAAAAAACCAGAACAATATCTGGCCAGCGATGGCAAAACCATCATCTATGTTGGCCGCAATAACCTGCAAAATGAGGAACTAACCTTTAAAATGGCCCGCAAGGAGGAACTTTGGTTCCATGCCAAGGACATTCCTGGAAGCCATGTTGTCATCTCAGGCAACCTAGACCCATCTGATGAAGTCAAGACAGACGCAGCAGAGCTAGCCGCCTACTTCTCGCAAGCTCGCCTGTCAAATCTGGTTCAGGTAGATATGATCGAGGTCAAGAAACTTAACAAACCAACTGGTGGCAAACCCGGCTTTGTCACTTACACAGGACAAAAGACCCTCCGTGTTACACCAGACCCAGAAAAAATCGCATCCATGAAAAAATCCTGATTTTACTTGAAATCAGGATTTTTAACATACTATTCACTCAAATCATATCCAATAATAAGACTAATCTTTACCACCTAGTTTCTCATTGATTTTCATCATCACACTAGCAATTTTTTCGCCCCAATAAGGGTCTGAGGCATATTCAACATTCATACCAGACGCCTTATTTCCAAGGAAAGTTCTGCCCCTATCGATATAATTTTCCTTAATCCACTTGGTTGCTCCTAAAATTCCCTTATCCACATCATCAAATGTCTTGGCAGAAAGGTAAGGTGTCGTATCATAGGCTGTAATTCCAAAGAAATTATTCTTATCTTTGGCAATTTTACTTCGTCCCCAATCACTTTCTAAAGCACTATGGGCAAGGAGGTAAAGGGCATTGATATGGTAATGCTCTTCGGCTTCCTTAAAGGTAGATCCCTTATTTTCCAAGAGACTATTGTCAATATTTAACAGACTAAATACCTTATCCAAGTCTTCAGCACTATAGTTTGTAACCTCTGTCAATTCTTTAAAAAGGAAGGGATTTTCAAGCTTAAAACCATCAAAATGCAGGCCATCTGCCGAATAATATTTCTTGCCTACTTCCATATCAGAAAGATGAGCAGCTACTGGGATACTAGCATTCTGAGCCACATAGTGATAAAAACGGTGTCCATCACTCTCATAATAAGGGATAAAGTCCTTACTAGCATCTAGCGCTTGTAAATCTTCTGTTTTCATATAGCCTGACAAACCAGAAATAGTAATAGCCAAGCGCTTGTCATCACTTTTTCTATCCTTATCTAGCCAGACGACACTACCTTGCGATATATAGGAGAGCTTTTCACCATCTGCATTATAAACATTTGCTGTGACAGGTACTACTTGATAATAAGCAGCATTTTCATTTGTAGCTTTTTCTCCAAGCCATTTACCATCGTTTCCAAGCTGATAACCATCTACTGTTTCATTTTTCACCATGTAGCCACCAGATTTGAAGTAGTACCAGGCTTGACTTTTAGCATCGTATAGCCATTCTTTCTCAGCCATTTTACCATCAGATTTGATGTAAAACCATGACTCCTTATCCCAAATCCATTCATTGGCTGCCATATAGCCACCGGATTTTAGATAATAATAGTGACCATTTTCGAAAATCCATTCTTTCTCAGCATGTTTTCCATTTTCTTTGATGTAAAACCAAGATTGGTATTGTTTGTCAAAAAGCCAACCTTGCTGCACTTTGGCACCACTGGCATTCACATAAGCCTGGTCAATCCACTGACTTGTTAGCAAATAACCACCAGATTTGAAATAATAGTCCTTGCCCTTAATTTGGAGCCATTCTTTCTCTGCGTGCTGGCCATCTGCTTTTATATAAAACCAAGAGTCGTATTGAGAATCAAATACCCAGTCTTCTATTACCTTGGCACCTGTTGCACCAACATAGGAAGTTCCTACCCAAGCAGTTCTTTTCATCTTTCCATTTTGGTCAAGATAATAAAAGGCTCCCTTGTCTTCTACCCATTCTGACTTGGCCATATAGCCACCAGATTTTAGGTAAAAATAATCATCACCTTGTTTCAGCCATTCATTTTCAGCATAGTTGGCATCTGCTTTTATATAAAACCAAGATTGATAGTGAGCATCAAAAACCCATTCATTGGCTGCTTGACTACCGTCTGCTTTCAGGTATTGTTTTCCTTGCCAAGTACCATCACTGGCCATTACACCCTCTGGACTAGCTAAGAAAAATAGCAGAGCTAAAAAAATAAATCTTACTTTCTTCATTAACCTTCTTCCTCTGTTCTTATTTATTTTATTGTACCAAAATTCTCTTAAATTCATATTACAAACTAATAAAAAATCAAGAACAGATAGATTGCAGTTTACCTCAAAGACTCTTTTACTTCCTTGCGGAGATTTTCCAGACTGCTAATGCCGTATTTGTCCATAACTTTTGGTAAATTTTCGATGATATCAGGACAGGCATAGGGATTGGTAAAGTTGGCTGTTCCAACTCCGATTGCAGATGCCCCGGCCAGATACATTTCTAAGGCAGCTTCAGCCGAATCCACTCCTCCCATTCCAATGATGGGCAGGTCTGTAGTTTGGGCGACTTGGCAGATGAGTTTGAGTGCTACTGGAAAGACTGCTGAACCAGACATTCCACCTGTTCCATTGGCCAAGATTGGTTTTCTGGTTTTGAGGTCAAAGCGCATTCCAACTAGAGTATTGATCATGGTCAAGCCACTTGCTCCCGCATCTTCTGCAGCTTTTGCGACAGTAACGATATCGGTCACACTCGGGGTTAATTTGACATAAACTGGCACTTCGGAGGCTTCCACAGCTGCTTTCACCACATCATAAGCCAAATCTGGATCTTGACCAATCAAAAGTCCGTGATTACAGTGGTCAACATTGGGGCAAGAAATATTGAGCTCGATAGCCTTTACATTAGCTGCCTTGGAAATACCATGAGAAACAGCCGCATACTCTTGTTTTGAAAAACCAGCCACATTGGCAATAATAGGAAGATTTGGATATTCTCTTTCCAACCAAGGTAGCTTTTCGGCCAAAACAACTTCCAAACCAGGATTTTGCAAGCCAATTGCATTGAGCATGCCAGCAGGTGTTTCTGCCACCCTTGGAGTTGGATTGCCAAAACGGGCTTCAAGGGTTGTCGCCTTGATCATAATAGAACCTAAAAGATCTAAATCATAGTACTTGGCATACTCTTGTCCAAAACCAAAACAGCCTGATGCTGGAATAATCGGATTTTTCAAATCCAAACCAGGTAGAGAAACTTGTAAACGATTTGTAGACATGATTTTCCCCTTATAATACAACTGTTCCTGTGCGGAAAACAGGGCCATCTTCACAGACACGTTGGCTGAGCGTCTCGCTTTCTGGCACTTTTAGGACACAGGCATAGCAGGCACCCATCCCACAAGCCATACGAGATTCCAGAGATAGATAGGCTCTTGGGTGGTCATAAAAGGTTTGATTGATATACTTCATCATTCCAGGCGCCCCACAAGAATAAACAGCATCAAACTGACTGTCTAAATCCTTGATGACAACAGAAACATTCCCCTTGATGCCATAAGAACCATCATCTGCCGTTACAAAGACCTGCCCATATTGGGCCAATTCCGTTTCAAGGATAACAGCATCCTTGTTAGCAAAACCAAGGACTGTCACCACTTTCACACCACGCGCATGCAATTCCTTGGCTACTTCAAGCAAGGGCGGAACACCAATCCCCCCACCAACTAAGAGAACCTGGCTCTGATTGTCCAGTTCAGACAAGTCAAAACCATTTCCCTGAGGCCCCATCACATCAAGAGTATCTCCCTGACCTAAGGTTGAAAAAATAGCTGTCCCAGCTCCCTCAATCCGATAAATAAGGCGACACTGCTTCTTAACCTTATCGATAGACGAAATTGAAATAGGACGACGCAAGAGATGGGCATCATCAGGCACACGCAGATGAAGAAATTGACCTGCTCGCATAGCTTCAACCATTTCCCCTTCTAGGACTAATTTAAAGATTGCTGGCGCAATTTCCTCCTGTGCAACCACCTTCATGGTTTCCAAACGAATGGCACCCAAACGCTTCTTACATGTGGGATTCATGATTTTTCCTCCTTAAATTTTAAGGGGACCAGACAAAGAAAAGACCTTGCGATTGCAAGGCCTCAGTTAAAATCGTACAACACAAGAGAGCACACTCAAAAAGTCTCCTCTGGAAAATTGTACTATTCTTTTATCCGACACCTTGTGAGTCTCTCTGGACTCCCCTTAAAGGTTAAATTTTTACTAGTATACTCTTTCAGCTAAAAAAAGTCAAGTAGAAAACGAACATTCTACTTGACTTCACGGGATTATTTTTCACGAATGACTTCGACCTTGTATCCATCAGGGTCTTTGACAAAGTAATAGTTTGGTGCAGTTCCTGGTAGACCATTTGGCTCAGTCACTTCATAGCCTTTTGCACTGTGCTCTTGGTGAAGAGCCTCAAGATCAGGTGTACTTAGGGCGATATGGGCAAAACCATCTCCAACTACATAAGGGCCATGATCATAGTTATAAGTCAACTCCAACTCATAATCGTCACCATCAAGTCCTAGATAGACAATCGTGAAGGCATGATCTGGAAAATCTCTGCGACGCAATTCTTTAAATCCAAAAGCATCTTGATAGAATGCAATTGATTTTTCAAGATTTTCTACTCGCAAGCAAGTGTGTAGCATTTTTGAAGCCATATTTTTCTCCTTTATTTTTAAAAAGACTGGACAATCCTGTTCCAGTCTTATCAGTTATTATTTACCAAGTTTTGCTTTAGCCGCATCTGCAAGAGCTGTGAAAGCTGCTGCATCGTTAACAGCCAAGTCAGCAAGCATTTTACGGTTAACTTCAATCTCAGCCAATTTCAAACCATGCATCAATTGTGAGTATGAAAGTCCGTTCATACGAGCTGCCGCGTTGATACGAGTGATCCACAATTTGCGGAAGTCACGTTTTTTCTGACGACGGTCACGGTATGCATAGTAGTAAGAGTTCATTACTTGTTCTTTTGCAGTACGGAACAAGATGTGTTTAGCTCCATAGTAACCTTTTGCTAATTTAAGAATACGTTTACGACGTTTGCGTGATACAACGCCACCTTTAACACGTGCCATGTTTTATTTCCTCCAAATATTTCCTAGAATTGTTTACTTACAGTCAAGCTATTATTTCAAGCGAGTAAGCATTGCTTTGATACGTTTGTAATCTCCTGAATGCACCATAGATGCTTTACGAAGATGACGACGTTGTTTCTTAGTTTTTCCGTGGAAACGGTGAGAAGTGTAAGCACGGAAACGTTTAAGTCCACCAGAACCTGTACGTTTGAAACGTTTAGCTGATGCGCGGTGTGTTTTTTGTTTTGGCATGATTTTTTCTCCTTTATTTAACTTTCTGACAATTATTTTTTGTCAGTTGCTGGCGCCAATTGCATGAACATTTGACGTCCATCCATTTTAGCACGTTGTTCGATGATGGCAATATCTTGAGTTGCTTCAGCAAACTCGGCTAAAACTTTTGCACCAATCTCTTTATGGGTAATCATACGACCCTTAAAGCGAATAGATACCTTAACTTTATTTCCTTTTTCAAGGAATTTGCGTGCATTGCGAAGTTTTGTATCAAAGTCACCCTTGTCAATCGTTGGACTTAGACGAACTTCTTTCACAGTAACAACACTTTGTTTTTTGCGTTGTTCTTTTTGCTTCTTCTGGTACTCAAATTTGAACTTACCGTAGTCCATAATTTTTGCAACAGGCGGTTTGGCTTGGGGTTGAATCAATACTAGGTCAACATTAGCATTATCAGCCAAAGCTTGCGCTTCACTGAGTGGCTTGATGCCTAGCTGTTCTCCCTCAAGACCGATCAAGCGAACTTCACGTACACGAATCTCATCATTGATGAATAAGTCTTGCTTTGCTATGGTTTTCACCTCTTTTGTTTTATTAGAGAAAAACAATAGCGGACTCGTAAATATACAAGCCCGCACGTTATGATAGCGTTTCTTAGAAACTTTTCATCCGTAGGGCCAGGCAACTTAATGTCACAAGGCGAGAAGCTCTCACTTCTGCTTTTCTCAACTTTTATATGATACCAAGTTTTCTAGCTCTTGTCAAGATAAAAAGTTATTTTTTTGAAAAGTTTCTGTTTGTATTTTGACTTGGTTTACGCATCAAAAAGAGAGAACCAAGTTGATTCCCTCTCTATGTTAGTTTTTACTTATTTTCCCTATAGGAAAACTAAGCCTTAAAAAATTCTTTTTTCTGTGAACTTCCCCATCTTTCGATAAATAGAATCCCCACTAACAAAAGGATAATCAGGCAAGGAAGTAAGAACATCCCCATACTCCAATTTAGATTGACATTATCAATTTGCTTAGGTAATCTTCCAGATAAAATCTCCACTGAACGCAAGTAAGTAAATGGAATCAGATGTGCAATCTTTTGAAGAGGCTGAATGGTTTGGATACCAAACAATAAGCCAACAATCCCAATGAGTGAAAGAAAAAGGACAGGCATTTTTTGCTTGAAAAAGTAAGCAATCAAGTACACTACTTCCACAATGACGATAAAGGCTAAGAAAGCTAAGAACAAGCCAGGAAATAACACATCTTGTATCTTTCCAATAGTTACCTCTTGATTCACTAAGCCATAAATCGGGTAGGGATAATCTAACTGTCCAAAACCACTTATCAGACTTCCCGCTAGAAAAGAAAATCCACAGATTCCGATAAACAGCACAGTTACATAGCCCACTCCAACTCCAAGAGAGGACATGGCAAATGCCACTTTTGAAAAAGGATATAACTGAGCTGTGTCCAGATGATTTTGATATCTTTCTGCAAATAGTTGCGTTAGCATAAAAATAATAGCAACCACAAACAAGCTTGGGATGATAGCCTCTAAAACCCAGACAATCTGATCAATCCCGTGGGTCGGAAACTCCAAAGTATGTGCTTTTATGTTCAAGGGATACAGGGCTTGGTAAATCTTCCGTTCGCGGTCAACCCCCATTTTTAAGCCAGAGCTAGCAGTCGGGTCATTTGATACAAATTCATAATTCTTCTCTTCATCTTGCCACTGCAGATAGTAGGCCTCTTTCCAGCGCCCTTCTTTTAATAAAGTCAAAATTTCTGTCTTTCGCTTCAAAAGATTTTTTTGTAATTCTAAATTACTTTTAGCAAACTGGTATTCCTCCGAGCTGGTGTCAGACATTTGGGAAAGTTTCGCTTCATTTTCATTGATAGCTCTCTCATTTGCTACAAGATGGGCATCCAAGCTAGTCTCTAAGCTGACTGAGTTTGCAGTCTGACTATTAAAATAAAAGGTAACACCGAGTACAGATGCAAATAAAAGTAAGATAATCCAGTTTAAGCGACTTTTGAAAACTTTTTTCAATAAAAATAGACTAACATCTTTCATAAACTAAACCTCTTCTATCTGCCCCTGATGAATGGTTACTACTCTATCGCAGACATCAACCAACTCTTCCTTATAGTGGGAACTTAAAAGAACCAGCTGTTCTTGCCTATCGATTTGTACAAGCCTATCAAAAAACTTCTGTCGATAATACTCATCTAAGCCATTTGTAATCTCATCCATGAGCCAGCATTTGGCCTGACTCAGGAAATACATGGCAATCACCAAGCGTTGCTTCATGCCTAAGGAATACTTGCGAATGGGAAGGCTGATATAGTCAGACATTTCCCAGTAATCAATTTCATCCCTCAAGTTCAGACCTGACTTCCAGATATTTTTGATAAGGCGAAGATAGTCTATCCCACTTAAGTTTCCATCCAGCCATTCAACGCTCTCATAATAAAATAAAGAAGGAGGGGCTGCAATATTTCCGCTACTTATAGGAATTAAATTGCTAATGGCGCGGAATAGTGTCGTCTTTCCAGAACCATTGATAGCAAGAATACCATAAATCCTACCCTTTTCAAATGTAAAATCAACATCTTGTAAGATGACTTGTCGCGTTTTTAAGGTCACATGAGTAAGCTGCAACATATCTAGTCCTCCTTTTTATCACTCTTTAAGGATTAATAGCCTCCGCTGTAGTAGTTTATTACCTCATAACGATCATAGTTCCAACCTCCGCCAACTTTATACTCAGAATAGCTGTAATAACGAGACCATTCCGGAATATCACTATATCTATGTTTGTGATAATTCATACTAGACCTATAGAAGATATTCCAATCATACCGATAAGTTTTAAGAACGCTCACAGCAGATACACTGGACTGAAAAAGACCAAGTGATAACAAAGTAGCTAATAAAACAACTTTTGCTGATTTTTTCATGGTTTTCACCTCACTAATATATTTACTTTCGAAAGCGCTTTAATTATATCATTTTTTCCTCTGTTATGCAATAGTTTTTTGGATTTATTTTACTAATATATAATATTTGTCCTTCCTATCGAACGCTTTCTATTTTCCAACTCCTCCACCCTTTAAAGCGTATAGCTCCTTGCTGGTCAGTTCGGTAAACTTTGCTATTGATATCTTCCAGTCGGGTCAAGGTTTCCTGATGGGGTAATTTCGTTCGATTATTCTTTCCAACTGAGATGAGAGTCATCTCTGGTTTGAACTGTTCTAAAAAGGCTGAACTTGATGATTTTTTGGAGCCATGTTGGCTAGCTTTCAAGACATCCACCTTCAAGTCTGGATAGTGCTTCAGCAAGTCCTTCTCTCCTTTCTCCTCCAAGTTTCCTGTGAAGAGGAAGTGCTTATCCAAGAGTTTCCCATACAGAACTATGGAATCTTCATGACCTCCATCTCCAATTTTCCTTGGAGATAAGACTTCTAACTGACTTCCGAAAATTGGCAAATTCTCTCCCACTGACACACTACGAACCTTGGTTTGAGTCGCCTCTAGTTCTGCCACAAATTCCTTCTGTTTCAAACTGCCTTTTGACACTAAAATTTCGCCTACATGAAAAGCCCTGGTCACCTCCAACAAATCGCCAATATGCTCCTTGTCCGTGTTAGTCAAAATTAGCTGGTCAATCTTAGCTACTCCTCGACTTTTAAGATAGGGTATCAAGCTTCGCTGGGCATTGCTGGTCGTCGTCTTTTCTTGCCATTTTTCAATTTTCTTATCAGATTCTGCCTTGCCACCGACATCTATGAGAATAGTCTTACCAGTTACATCCCGTAGGAAAATACTTTCGCCTTGCCCCACATCCAGCATGGTGATTTCATTTTCTAGTGGATTCTTGGTCAGGAAAAAGAGACCTGTAATCAATAAGCTCAATACCGTTAACATTTTAATGTTTTTCCTCAAATCATAGACCAAAGCCAAGGAAATTAACAACAAGATTAAAAGCCACGCATTAGGTTGTCCAAAGACCAGAGGTCTACTTGCCACCTGTGATGCAAAGCGAATCATTCCCTCTAACCATTCAAAGATAAAATTCAGCTGAATGACTGGATAGAGAAAGGAAAGGGCAAATAAGATGGACAAGAGCGGTAAGAAGACCAAGTCAAAAAGAAAGGAAAAGACAAAGGTCAAAAGGATGGACCAAGGCTGAAATTCTGCAAAATAGAAGGATAGAATGGGTAATATTCCCAAAGAAATAACCAGACTTTCTCTGGCAATAGCCTTAAGCCCCTCCTCTTCTTTGCTGGTCATGGTCAAGATAAAAGCATAAGCGCAGGACAAGACTCCTCCTGCAGTCAGGAAAAAGTTGGGTATGATGATAAAGAGGACAAGCACCGTCAAGGCAAAATTATCCAAGCCCTTAACACCATGTTGAGCCAGTAACTTTTGCAAGAGACTGCGAATAACCGAAGCTGAAAATCCTGTCATACCTGCATAGATAATGGAAAAGGGATAAGTCAGCCATTTCAACTTTTCTTGGGTCAAGCCCAATCGCAAGAGGATTTTCTTAAAGCCATCCATGAAAAAACCTACCTGCATGCCCGACAAGGCAAAAAGGTGGATAATTCCTAGACTAGAATAAAGCTCATTCATCTCCTCAAAGTCAGTGTCCAAATGTCCTAACAAGAGCCCTGTCATATAATTTCGCATAGGGTCTGGAAAGTGCGTCTTAATCCAAACCACAGACTTTCGACGTAAACTGGACAGGTTTTCACCTATATCCCAACTGCCAACCTTTTGAACTGACTGGATTTTTTTGATATTGAGAGTCTGGTAAATTCCCTGAGTCTTCAGATAGGCTTGGTAGTCAAAGCCACCAAAATTTCTCTTCCCTTCTGGCTCCGAAAGCTTCCCTTCTAGTTCTATATCATAAAGGTCTGTCAAGGTTTGAAAGGCTTCTTTCTCCTCCTCTGTCTGGAGTTTATAATAAACTTGAAAAGCACGACCGTTAGACTTACCACGAAAGGATAGACTATCACCATTAACCTTAATAGTGTCAGGCAAAATCCGTACCCTCTCAACAGAATCCGCTAAGTTTTGACTAGCTTGACTCTGTTGCCAAGTTTGAAACAGAAACCAAAATCCAAATATTCCACAAATCACTAGAACTTTGCCTGATGATTTCCAAGGAAATTGAATAAAGAGACAAACTAGCAGAAAAACAAAGCCCAACAAAGCAAAATAAGATGCTGAGAAAATAGCATAGTAAAGCCAGAGTAATAGAAAACTCAGATAGATTAGGAGAATGGGGATGTTCTTAATCCACTGTAACATAGTCTTTTAACTTTTCTATAGTCTTGGCGCCAATGCCAGAGACTTTCTTGAGCTCGTCTACTGACTTGAATTTCCCATTTGATTCACGATGGTCAATAATGTCCTGAGCTCGTTTTCCTCCCAGTCCCTTGACTTGCTTGAGTTCTTCCAGACTGGCCTTGTTGAGATTGACCTTCTTGTCCTTGCTTGTTGAAGAAGGCGCTCCAGAACCTGCCTGTTGACCAGCTACTTCTTCTCCCTTAGTTGGAACGTAAACCAGAGCCTCATCACTGACTCTCTGAGCTAGATTGAGCGACTTGCTGTCTGCTTGCTCTGCCAAGCCACCTGCTTTCTGCACGGCATCATTGACTCTACTACCTACCGGCAAATCGTAAATACCCGGAGATTTGACAGCACCTTTGACATCTACTGTGATTAGATCTTGTTCAACCGGTTCTTCCTTCACTTCCTTTTCGGTCGATGAATCCTTGGAAACAGCTGCGACTTCTGCCTGTAAATTCGTTTCTTTGACAGGTGTTTGTGGAGTTGGCTTTAGCAGGAAAAATCCTCCTACAAGCAAGCCCAGACCAGTACAGATGACAATGATTTTATACTCTTTGATTTTTTCGATAATTGCTTCCATATTTTCTCCTCTCTTAGATTATTCGTAAGAGGAAGAAAAAACAGTTGAAAATTTCTTCTCAACTGCTTATTTATTTGCAAAATAGTCTTCCTTGGTCAAGACATAATGAACTCTTGTCACGATTCGGCCTTCTTCATGCTGGTCCATACAAGCATATGGTTCTTCATGTGAAAAACGCATGCCTGATTTCTCCATGACCTTTCCAGATGCAGGATTGTCCTTATCGTAAAGGGCACTCAACTTATTCATCCCTATCTTCTCAAAAGCCAGCTCAATCACGGCACGATTGGCTTCTGTCGTCAATCCTTGATTCCAATACTTTTTATTGATAATGTAGCCAATAGCTGCCTTCTTAAGAACAGGATCAATCTTGTGCAAGTCAATGGTTCCAATAAATTTGCCATTGCTTTTTAATTCTATTCCCCAGCGTCCCAAGGGATTGGTCAAGTAGAACTGAGCAATGTTATTCTTGGTTTCTTCCAAGCTTTCATTGGTTAGAAAAGTGTAACGTGTATTATCCTTATCCGAGGCATACTCAAACATTGCTTCCGCATCATCCAAAGTTACAGGTCTAAGCAATAAACGCTCAGTCTCCACTATTGGATACTGAGCTAGTTTTAAAAAGATTGATTCCATACGTTTCTACCATTCAAAAGTATTTTCTATCAGTCTAGCATAAAAAATAAGTTACAACAAATTTTTCTTGCTTTTTAAAGCGGTTTCATATAGAATAAAATCATCACCTTATTTTATAGATAATTGTGATAAATCATTTACAACCCGTCAATAGAAAGTGAGTTTTTCTCTATGTTAATCGGAATTCCAAAAGAAATTAAGAATAATGAAAACCGTGTTGCCCTCACACCTGCTGGTGTCCACAGTTTAGTCGGTCGTGGTCATCGCGTCCTTATCGAAACAAATGCTGGTCTCGGTTCTGGCTTTACTGATGCTGACTATCAAAAGCAAGGAGCTGAAATTGTCGCTACTGCTGGTGAAGCCTGGGCAGCTGAGTTGGTCGTGAAAGTAAAAGAACCACTAGCTTCTGAATATGGTTACTTACGTGACGACCTGCTTCTCTTTACCTACTTGCACATGGCCGCTGCTCCAGAATTAGCAGATGCTATGTTGGAATCAAAAACAACTGGGATTGCCTATGAAACTGTCCGTGATTCCCAAGGTCAATTACCACTCCTCGTACCTATGAGTGAGGTTGCAGGCCGTATGGCAGTCCAAATCGGTGCTCATTTCCTAACTAAGCAAGCAGGAGGTTCTGGCGTCCTACTAGGTGGTGTACCGGGTGTACCTAAAGGGAAAGTAACCATCATCGGTGGCGGTGTCGTAGGAACCCATGCTGCTCGAATTGCGCTTGGTCTTGGTGCTCAAGTAACAATCCTTGATATCAGTGCTAAACGTCTCTCCGTTTTAGAGGAGGTCTTTGGCCATCAAATCCAAACACTTATGTCCAATTCATTTAACATTGAAGCCAGTGTGAGAGATGCAGATGTGGTGATCGGAGCGGTTCTCATCCCAGGTGCCAAAGCACCAAAATTGGTGACAGATGAGATGGTCAAGCAAATGCGCCCAGGTTCAGTCATCGTTGACGTTGCCGTTGACCAAGGTGGTGTTATCGAGACAGCTGACCGTGTGACAACTCACGATGAACCTGTCTATGAAAAACACGGTGTACTCCACTATGCAGTTGCCAACATCCCAGGTGCTGTAGCCCGTACTTCTACCATTGCCCTAACCAATGTCACACTTCCATATATAGAATCCTTGGCAGGAAAAGGATTTGTGCAAGCAATTGCTGAAGATGAGGGCTTGCGCCAAGGTGTTACCACTTATCAAGGTTACTTAGCCAGTCTTCCAGTAGCCCAAGGCCTCGATAAAAAACATACTCCAATTGATGAACTAATCTAAAAAATCTAATTATTAGATAAAAGAAAGAGCAATTCCAACCGAACTGCTCTTTTTTGCTATTCTGTTTCTTCTTGGACTTCTTCATTCTCTTCATTTTTAATTGGAGCTGGTTCATAAGCTCGG
Source organism: Streptococcus sp. 1621 (assembly GCF_013276615.1). NCBI lineage: Bacteria > Bacillati > Bacillota > Bacilli > Lactobacillales > Streptococcaceae > Streptococcus > Streptococcus sp. 1621. The sequence continues at coordinate 30,491 of NZ_VMLJ01000027.1, read as the reverse complement.
ATAATCTGAGCGACAACAGGATGGCGAACCACATCCTTAGCTGAAAAATGAACAAAGTCAATCTGGTGAATGTTCTTGAGCTTTTCTTGGGCGTCAATCAAACCTGACTTGACATTACGTGGCAGGTCAATCTGACTGATATCTCCATTGACAATCATCTTAGAATTAAAGCCTAAACGCGTCAAAAACATCTTCATCTGCATGATGGTCGTATTTTGAGCCTCATCGAGAATGACAAAGGCATCATCCAAGGTTCGTCCACGCATATAGGCAAGGGGCGCAATCTCGATAATTTCACGCTCCATGAGACGAGTTGTTTGGTCTTTTCCCAGAATCTGATACAAGGCATCATAAACGGGGCGAAGGTAAGGATCTACCTTCTCCTTAAGATCACCCGGAAGAAAACCTAGACTCTCTCCTGCTTCCACCGCTGGTCTAGTTAGAATAATCCTCTTGACTTGCCCACGTTTAAGGGCAGTCACTGCCAAGGTCACTGCAAGGAAGGTCTTCCCTGTCCCTGCAGGTCCGATTCCAAAGGTCACATCATGCTGTTTGACACTGTCCACATAAAGTTTTTGACCCAGTGTTTTGACACGGATAGGCTTCCCTGTATTGTCCTTGATGATTTCTTCTTCGTAAAGGGCAACAAACTTGTCGATTTCATCATTTTTGACCATGCTAATAGCCGTCACCACATCTGGTGTACCGACAGTCATCCCACGATTTACCAAGACCATGAGAGCTTGAATAACCTGACGAGCTTCCTCACAAGCAGTCTCCTCTCCCAAAATCTGGACAATCTCCGTACGAGCATGAATCACCACATCAAGCTCTTCTTCCATCAAACGAAGATGGCGTTCATTGGAACCAAAAAGATGAAACAGGTCATCTGGATGACTCAGTTGAATGTCAATTGAATGTTCCTTCAAATAAAGAACCTCTCTAATCCGTTTATTTCTTTTTATTATAGCAAAGGGATGGAGAAATTACTAGCCCAAACCCAATGAATCATGCTAGTGTTCTAAGTATTCTTGCCAGATAGCGTCAAAGTCACCTAGGTTAAAAGAGAAACTGGCATGCTCCTCCAAAAAGCGACTGACCTCATCAAAATCGTCTGTGTGTTTTGGAAAAGCTGACTCTTCAAAAGCGAGGTCTGCCAATATAGCCTTGGGACTGTTACTTTTAGGATTGCGCTCAGTCATGAGCCATGTGTAAAATGATTTTCTCATATGTCACCCTAAATCAACTCTGTCCCAAACTGGTCTTGCTTGATTTTACCAGCCTTCATCAAGCCACCGAGTGCTTTCTTGAACTGACCTTTAGAGATACCAAAGGTTGCTTTGATGTCATCTGGAGATGACTTATCATTTAAAGTCATGAAACCGCCATTGCTTTCCAAATAAGTCAAAATCATCTGAGCATCATTTTCCAACATTTCAAAAGAACGTGGTTTGAGGGAGAGGTTCAGAGTGCGGTCCACTTCGCGGAAACCAATGACACGCGCATCTAAGACTTGCCCCAAACGTGGCTCTGCATAGCGTTCGCTAGGATGGATAAAGCCAAGCATGTTATTCTCTGGCAGATATACAAAGGTCCCTGACAGCTTGAGGCGGTAAACAATGGCTGGCCAGTTTTGATTCTGCATGTTGTTGTAAGCAGGACGAGCCAGACGTTGGAAGTCTTCTTGATAGGCCAAGAGTCCCCAGATACGGTCTTTCTTGTCCACTTCAAGACGGATGTAGAGTTGGTCGCCCTTCTTAGGCCAGAGTTCCTTGAGCTCAGGGAGAATATCGAGTGACACAACGATTTCCTTGTCAGGAAGTCCTGTATCCACAAAGACACCCAAGTCTTTACGAACTTCCGTTACAGTTCCCCAACCAAATTGGTCCTGAGTGGCAGTCACTTCTATGGTTGTCAGGCGGAGTTTTTGCTTCATATCCGTGTAGGCAAAACCTTTGACCGTATCCCCTACTGTATGTTGACCTTCTTCCTTGGCAAGAGCATAGGTTTGACCATCCTTTTGCACAAAGTAAAAACGGTCGTTTTCATCGATGATCAGTCCAACGATAAAACTTGCAAGATTTGTATTCATATTTCCTTCTTTCGAATAAAACTCAGCCAGCAATGCCAACTGAGTTTTTCTGTTTTTTATTTTTAGACTTCCAAAAGTTCTTTCTCTTTGTTGGCAGTCATGTCGTCGATGTGTTTAACAGCATCGTCTGTTACTTTTTGAATGTCTTTTTCAAGAGTCTTCAATTCGTCTTCAGTGATTTCTTTTGCTTTTTCTTGTTTCTTAGCTTCGTCCATAGCATCGCGACGGATATTGCGGACAGCCACTTTAGCATTTTCGCCGACCTTCTTCACTTCTTTAGCAAGGTCACGACGAGTTTCTTCTGTCAGAGCAGGGATAACCAAGCGAATCACAGAACCGTCATTAGTTGGTGTGATACCAAGATCAGAAGCGTTCAAGGCACGTTCGATGTCTTTCAATGAAGACTTGTCAAATGGTGTTACCAACAAAACACGCGCTTCTGGAATCGTAATTGAAGCGATTTGGTTAAGAGGAGTTTCTACTCCATAGTATTCTACATGTACACGGTCAAGCAAGCTTGCATTGGCACGACCAGCACGGATACCACCAAATTCACGAGCAAGTGATTGGTGAGACTGGGTCATTCTCTCTTTAGCTTTTTCAATAATTGCGTTAGCCATAATCTTTCTTATTCCTTTTCTTAGATATTATTTGAAACTGTTGTTCCGATATTTTCGCCAAATACGACACGTTTGATGTTGCCTGGTTGGTTCATGTTGAAGACAACCAAGTCAATGTCGTTATCCATTGAGAGGGTTGAAGCTGTTGAGTCCATGATACGAAGACCTTTATTGATAACGTCACGGTGGGTCAATTCTTCAAACTTAACGGCTGTCTTGTCTTTCTTAGGATCGGCATTGTAAACACCATCGACACCGTTTTTAGCCATAAGAATAGCATCTGCTTCGATTTCAGCTGCACGAAGGGCCGCTGTTGTATCGGTTGAGAAGTAAGGTGAACCAATTCCGGCACCAAAGATAACGATACGGCCTTTTTCAAGATGACGAAGGGCACGTCCACGGACATAAGGCTCTGCCACTTGTTGCATAGCAATAGCTGTTTGCACACGTGTATCAACCCCAACTTGTTGCAATGAATCTGCCATCACAAGAGCATTCATAACAGTCCCAAGCATCCCTGTGTAATCTGCCTGAACGCGGTCCATTCCTGCTTCAGCAGCAGGTTCTCCACGCCAGAGATTTCCTCCACCAATAACAAGGGCAATTTCGATACCTAAGCTATGAACTTCTTGAATCTCTTTTGCGATTGTTTGAACTGTTTGGATATCAATCCCTACGCCACGTTCACCGGCAAGGGCTTCACCTGATAACTTGATTAAAATACGTTTATACTTGGGATTCGCCATTTTCACTCTCCTTTTTTTATCCTACCTATTTTATCACAATTTCTAAGATTTTTATAGTATCATGAGCAATTCTTTCAAAAAAATTAGAACGTTAAAAATTCCTCTAAGTCGCTAAGAGCACGCTCTGCAATTTTTTCATAACGAGCCTTCTTATCACGGATACGTTCGCCTTCCAACTCCTTGATAATCCCAAAGTTGACATTCATTGGTTGGAAATGCTTGCTGTCAGCATGGGTGATGTAATGAGCCAGACTTCCAATCGCTGTTGTCTCTGGGAAAATAGCCTCGCTTTCTCCCTTGAAGAGACGAGCAGCGTTAATACCCGCAACTAATCCTGACGCTGCGGACTCAACATAGCCTTCCACACCCGTCATCTGACCAGCAAAGAAGAGATTTGGTTGTTTCTTAGAACGGTAAGTCTGCTCAAGAAGATTTGGTGAATCCATGTAAGAATTGCGATGCATAACACCATAACGGACAAACTCGGCATTTTCAAGACCTGGAATCATTTGGAAGACACGCTTTTGTTCTCCCCATTTGAGGTGGGTCTGAAAACCAACAATATTGTATAGGCTACCAGCTGCATTATCCTGACGAAGTTGCACAACCGCATAAGGTGTTTTAAATTCTCCATCACGAGGTCCTGTGTAGTCGTCTGGATACTCCAAACCGACTGGTTTCATAGGACCATAAAGCATAGTTTTAATGCCACGTTTGGCCATAACTTCGATAGGCATACAGCCTTCAAAGTACTTTTCTTTTTCAAAGGAATTGAGCGGTGCTTCTTCTGCATTGACCAAGGCTTCATGGAAATCCATAAACTCCTGCTTGGTCATGGGAGCGTTGAGATAAGCGGCTTCTCCCTTATCATAACGAGACTTGAGATAAACCTTGCTCATATCGATAGTGTTGACATCGATAATAGGCGCTGCCGCATCGTAGAAATAGAAACCATCGCCATCATTAAGGGCATGAATCTTTTCAGCCAAGGCATCGCTAGTCAAAGGACCAGTAGCGACAACCGTAATAACATCTGTCGGCAATTCTGTAATTTCATCACGCACCACTTCAATCAAGGGGTGGTTGGCCACTTTTTCGGTCACCATTTGGGAGAAACCATCACGGTCCACCGCAAGCGCTCCTCCTGCAGGAACACGAGTTGCTTCAGCAGATTCCAAGATAACAGAACCCAAGCGACGCATTTCTTCCTTGAGGAGACCAACAGCATTAGTCAAGGCATCCCCACGCAAGGAATTAGAACAAACTAACTCTGCAAAATTATCTGTTTTGTGTTGAGGTGTTGACTTGACACCACGCATTTCATAAAGTTTAACTGGAATACCACGTTCTGCAATTTGGTAGGCTGCTTCAGAACCTGCCAAACCAGCACCGATAACATTGATATAAGATTGAGACACGACACTAATACCTCTTTGGGTGGGACGTAAGTCCATATCAAAACACCCCACTGGACTGTTTGACACCCACAAATCTTTCTATTTTTTTCTTCTACTAGTATAACAAAAACAGGGAAGAAGGCAAACTTCCCTGTTTAGTCATTTTCTTCCCATTCGTGGTAGGCAGCATAAAGCTGGCTTTTATTCCACTGGTAAATCTTAGCGACTTCCTTGATAGCTTGATTTTTCTTCATGCCTTGCTGAATACGGGCTTGGATTTCTAAGAACAAATCTTCCTCGTCTTTTTCTTCCACATCCTGACTGGCACCTTCAACGATGAGAAGGCATTCACCCTTGAGTGGCGTTTCAGAAATGCTTTCCAGCAATTCAGAAATGGTACCTCTTTGGTATTCTTCATAGATTTTGGTCAATTCCCTGACCAAGACGACCGAGCGATCATCGTAGACTTCTAGCATATTTTCCAACGTATCCGCCACACGATGGGGGGATTCATAGAAAATCTGTGTTTCAGAATAGTCTTTTTTCAAATCGAAAAATTGCTTTTGCTGGCCTGATTTTCTTGGTAAAAAGCCGTAAAAGATATGTGGCTGTGGCGCTAAACCACTGGCAATCAAGGCAGAAATCCCTGCAGAAGCACCTGGGACTGTGACAACCGCAATTTCTTCCTCAATAGCTGCCTTAACCAAATCATGACCAGGGTCTGAGATACTAGGCAGACCCGCATCGGATACTTGAGCAATACTTTTCCCTGCTTTCAGGAAACCAATCAAATCAGGAATCTTTTCCTTGGCATTGTGCTCATGAAAACTAATCTGCTTGGTAGAAATGTCAAAATGCTTGAGCAATAGACCTGTATTGCGCGTGTCCTCAGCCGCAATCCAGTCCACTTCTTTCAGGGTTTGGATGGCGCGAAAGGTCATATCATCTAGATTGCCAATCGGTGTTGCCACTAGATACAGCTTGCCATAGGGAGACTGCCTCTTAAAACTTTTTTGAATCTGCATGTTTACTCCCTGTATAACAACTCGTCACAGAACATACATTCTTCGTCCTGTTCTCGACGTTGTCCATAAAAATCATTACATACGTGAAATCCGTCTTTGTAAATGCGACGAACACTTTCACGAACATGCTTGGCCTTGACGGGAGCATCTGCTTCCACCTCACCTAAGCGTTCGCGCAACTTAGAATTTTCCAAGCGAAGAGCTGTATTTTCTTCTACCAAGCTCTTGAGATTTTTCTTGATGGCTTCCACATCAGCTAAGGTTACCAATAACTGTTGGGAAAAATCATCCAGCGCGTCAAATAATTCTTTTTTGTCCATAAACCAGCCCTTTCCTTTCTTTATCATTCATTTTTTAGTTTATATTTCTTTCAAGACCAGATATTCCATGGCATTTTGAAAGCTGACATTAGTTTCCCACATTTTTCTAGCTTCTAGCAAATCTTGTAGAATCACCCTTACTCTTGCTTGCAAGAGGTCCTGCCCACAGAGCACTTCAAGAATCCGTAAAACCTGATCCTGCTTTTCCTTGTCATCTGCCAAGCTAGCTAGTTTGGCAACTTGCAAATAACTTTCTTTTTTCTTAGCTACTAACCAAGTCAGCAGGCGTTCACTTTCATCGACCAAGGTCCAAAAACTTGCCTGATTGGCTAACTTTTCTGCTTCAGCTCGCGATTGACTAAACTGGGCTAATAGAGTTGCTTTTTTCTTAACCAGCCCCATTTGTTCTAAGAGCAAGATGAGCTTCTCTTCTTGCTTTTTAAAGTGAAAAATCTGGGTCCGACTTCGGATTGTCGGCAACATCTTTTCCTCATCGCTAGTCAAGAAGAAAATATAAACCTCACTCTGGGGTTCTTCGATGACCTTGAGCAAAGAATTGGCTGCGTTAGGATGCATTTTCTCAGCTTGCTCGATAATAAAGACCTGTTGCTGACTTTCAATCCCTGCTTGGGAAAACTGACCCACCAATTCCCGAATGCGTTCTGTCTTAATGACCTGATTAACTGGCTTAATCAAGGTGACATCTGGAAACTCTTCCTGTTCAATCAGCTTGCAATTTCGGCATTTCTCACATGGTAAGACGCCAACTTTATCCGTACAAAAGAGGCTCTTAGCTAAAAATTGCGCCATTTCCAAACTTCCAAAGAAACCTGAAAAGAGGTAGGCATGATTGAGCTGGTCTTGCTCCAAGATACGGACAAAGCGGTCAAACTGATCTGGCTGCCAAGCCTTTAGTTGATCTTGTTTCATTTGGCCAAGCCCATTCTGTCAAACAAGACAGCCTTGGTAGTTTCCACAACTTGCTCAAAAGGAAGACTAGCATCAATCTTGACAATGCGATTTCCCTCTTTATCCAGAAGAGAAAGGTAACCGTGACGGACTTTTTTATGCAAGTCCAACCCTTCCAAGTCCAAACGATTGACCTCACGATTGCTATTAGCAGCAATGCGAGCCAGTCCGTCTTCCACCTCAATATCAAAATAGAGTGTCAAATCGGGTTTGAGGCCATCTGTCGCAAACTGGTTAAGCCAGTCAATGGCTTCAATGTCCAAGCCACGACCAAATCCCTGATAGGCAACCGAACTATCGATGAAGCGGTCCATAATGACCAACTTGCCAGCTTCAAGTGCTGGAAGAACTTTTTCCACCAAGTGCTGTCTGCGACTGGCAATATAAAGAAGCAACTCTGTCTTCGCATCCATCTGAGTATGACTTGGATCCAAAATTACTTCCCGAATCTTCTCCCCAATCAAGACTCCGCCAGGTTCACGGGTCGTCAGCACCTCTACCCCTTTTTCCTCTAAAATTGGGAGCAGAGCCTCTAAAACACTGGTCTTTCCTGCTCCCTCTGGTCCCTCAAGAGAGACTAAAAATCCTTTTGACATGTCTAACTCATTTCTTTTTTACTACTTCTATTCTATCAAAAAAATAGAGGTTTGTGACAATCTTTTTTGTCTTCTCATTTCATACTCAATGAAAANNACACTGTTTTGAGGTTGCAAATGGAAGCTGACGCAGTTTGAAGAGATTTTCGAAGAGTATCAACCACCATAAAAGAGGCAGACAAATCCACCTCTTATTTACCTAATTCTTGTGTTCGTTTATAGGCTTGATGAACTGCATCCATGACTGTTCCTCGAAAAGCATGCGCTTCTAAGCTTGCTACACCAGCGATAGTCGAACCTCCTGGGCTGCAGACTTGGTCTTTCAATACTCCAGGATGCTCTTGGCTTTCTAGGACCAATTGACCAGCTCCTACCACAGTTTGAGCCGCCATTTTCAATGCTGTCTCTCGTGGCAATCCAGTCTGAACACCTGCATCTGCCAAGGCCTCAATAAAGAGATAGACAAAGGCCGGCCCACAGCCTGCAAGACCTGTCGCTGCATCGATTAAGCCTTCACTGATTTCAAACAATAAACCGGCATGTTGTAAAAGTTGACAAAAGACTTCCTTATCATCTGCTTGGCAGTTGGCTGACAAGGTATAACTAATGACTCCTTGACCAATAGAAGCAGGGGTATTTGGCATCATACGAATAATTCTGTGTTGATTTGGGATAAGACTTGCTAGTTTTTCTAAAGTCAATCCAGCTGCCATGGAGATTAAAAGAAGACATGCTCGCTTTTCAAGGATAGTATGGTATTGAGAAAGCAGTTCAGAAAACTGAGCAGGCTTAACTCCTAGAAAAATCACATCTGCTTCTGCAAAAATTTCTTCATTGCTGGAAGCCTGACCACCAAAGTTGGCGATGAAAGCATCCACCTTGTCTTGGCTACGATTGGCAAGGAGAATCTGAGCACCCGTCTTGGCCTGCAAAACAGCCTTGGCCAAACTAGCACCCATATTCCCCAATCCGATAAATCCAATCTTCATCTCTTACTCCCTTATCTGTCCGTCACCAGTAACCACATACTTGTAGCTAGTCAATTCTTTTAAGCCCATTGGACCACGCGCGTGCAGTTTCTGAGTAGAAATTCCCATTTCACAACCCAGACCAAATTGGCCTCCATCTGTGAAACGAGTTGAGGCATTGACATAAACCGCTGCAGAGTCCACTTGATCTGTAAAGTAAGCTGCAGCTGCAGCGTTTTCCGTCACAATGGCATCCGAATGATGAGTACTGTGTGCTTCAATATGCTCGACGGCTTCCTCAAGACTTGAAACTACTTTAACAGCTAGGACATAGTCCAAAAACTCGGTGTCAAAGTCTTGATCCTCAGCTGCTTGGCCTGAAACAAACTGACTTGCTTTGCTATCCAAGCGGAATTGAATTGGTTCCAGTCCAGCTTCCTTACGCTCTGTAACTAGAACTTGCTCCAAGCGAGGAAGGAAGCTTGCTGCCTTGTCTTCATGAACCAGCAGAACCTCCATGGCATTGCAGACAGAAGGACGACTTGTTTTAGCATTGTTGATGATAGACAGTGCCTTGTCGTCATCTGCGTCCTTATCGACATAAACATGGACAATCCCAGTTCCTGTCTCGATAACGGGTACGATAGCATTCTCAACTACGGCATTGATCAAACCAGCTCCTCCACGAGGAATGAGAAGGTCTAGATAGCCCTTTGCCTTCATCATGGCATAGCTGCTTTCTCGGCTGGTATCTTCCACCAGTTGAATCACATCTGGGTGAATAGTAGTCGTCTCCAAGCCCTTCTTCAAGGCTGTGACAATAGCATGTGCTGTTTGATAGGCATCCTTACCACTACGAAGAACAACTGCATTTCCACTCTTAAGAGCCAAAGCAACCGCATCAGACGTCACATTTGGACGGCTTTCATAGATTATACCGATAACACCCATGGCCACACGTTTCTTGGTGATAACCAAACCATTTTCAAGCTGACTTGTTTCTAAAACTTCACCGATTGGATCTGGTAAAGCAACCACTTCACGAATACCAGTTGCCATCGCTTCTATACGACCTGCATCCAAATAAAGACGATCCAGCATCACATCTGAGATTTTACCTTTGGCCGCTTCCATATCAAGGGCATTGGCTGCTAAAATTTCCTCTGTAGCAGCTACTAAGTGATCAGCCATGGCTAGCAAGGTTTGGTTTTTCACGTCTTCACTAGCTGTATTGATTGATTTTTTAACAGCCTGTACCTGTTCAAATTGTTCTTGTGTACTTACCATAGTTTACCTCTAAAATTCTGTAAAGAGTAGTTGGATTTCAGGAGTAATGGAAATCCAGTCATCACGGTGAATCAAGACCCCCTTGGCTTTTTGAAAACGCAACATATCCTCCAAAGCAGATGCACCAAATTGCACACGCCCTTTTCCAAGTGATTTTCCACTTTCCTTGTCAAATACTGTCACGATATCACCGTAAGAAAAGGCTCCTTCTGCTTCAACAACACCAGATAAGAGAAGACTCTTTCCATGTTGGGAGAGAGCTTCTGCAGCCCCTTTATCAACCCAAATAGAACCTTGACTCTGAGCATAAAAGGCCAGCCATTGTTTCTGGGTACGAAGTCCTTTCTCTTGAGCAACAAAGTAGGAACCATCCTTGGTCTCCTCAGCTGCCTCAATCATGGCATCTGACTTCAAGGATGAGCAGATATAAACAGGAACTCCTGATTCCGTCGCGATAGTTGCAGCTTTGATTTTGGTTAACATGCCCCCTGTACCATTAGACGAACCTGCTCCACCGGCCATATCAATAATCTCACGATTGATAGTCTCGATTTTCTCCAAGCGTTTTGCTCTTGGATCTGAATTAGGATTTCCTGTATATAGACCGTCTACGTCTGTCAAGAGGACCAAAAGATCTGCTTGGACCATAGCTGCTACCTGGGCACTTAGAGTGTCATTGTCCCCGACCTTGAGCTCATCAATGACGACACTGTCATTCTCGTTAATAATAGGAATCGCCCCACGGCTAAGTAGAACTGACAAGGCTTGATGGGCATTTTTATAACGACGCTTATCCACAAAGTCGTCCTGGGTCAGCAAGATTTGTGCAGAAACGATTTGGCGCAAGAGAAGATTGGTCGTGTATTCTTCCAACAAAAGCCCTTGCCCTACCGCTGCTGAAGCCTGCTTATCAGCAATCTTAGTCGGACGCTTTTTAAATCCTAAGGCCCCAAAACCAGCCGCAATGGCACCTGACGACACCAAAATCAATTCATGACCAGCCTCGTGCAACATAGCCAACTGCTGGGTAATAGCCTTTACCTTACTACGTGATAAACTTCCATCCTCATTTGTCAGAGAAGAAGTCCCCACCTTAAAGACAATCCGTTTGTATTTCATAGTCTCACTCCGATTCTTCATATTCATCCATTATAACATGAATGACAGGAAATAGAAAAGAGTTGATAGAAAAAGAAGGCCCTAAAACCTTCTTTTTTACTACTGTTCTGATTCCGATTTGTTTGTACTCGTCTCAGAGCTTTTTGAAGTTGATGAAGTAAAATCTTGCCTAGTTGATGAACTTGCAACACTTTCATGTTGACTCGTTTCTTGATTTTCAAGATCCTTTTTCACTACTTCTTTAGATTCTTTTATTTCTGAATTACTTGTAGTTTTAATTGTAGCAGATTTCTCTACCGGAACATCCACTAACCAGGCACCACTTGAATCAACAGTATAGCCTTCTGGTGTCTTACCGTTCACAAGCAATTGACCATTTTCTTTCAAGAAGTACCATTTATCCTTGTCCTTGATCCAACCCACAGCTCGTGAACCGTCTTCCTTATAGAAATACCAATCGTTTGCCTTTTTAAGCCAGCCTTGCTTCATAGCTCCTGATTCTTCTAGATAGTAATGTTGACCTGCAACTTCTATTTCACCTGTCTTCATAATACCAGTAGAATTCATATAGTACCAAGTTTCTTTATCTTTTACCCAGCCCGTTTTCATTTCTCCTGATTGAGCAAAGTAATACCATTGCCCCTTATATTGAAGCCAACCTGTTTGCAGCGAACCATCCTTGGATAAATAATAATTCTGACCTCCAGTATTTACCCAACCAATTTCCATCTGATTTTCTTTGTTGAAATAATACCAGATTCCATCAATTTTCTTCCAATTTTTAGAAGAAGCACCAGAGTCTGTCAAATAGAACCAATGATTGTTCCATTTTTTCCATTGATTCTGTAACAAGATACCCGTTTGGTTAAAGTAATACCATTCACCTTCGATTTCATTCCAACCGACAGCATACTCTCCTGTAGAATCAGGTGCTTGATACCACCAATTCCCATACGCACTCTTATGCCAACCAGCTTGAAAACTTGGAATCGGCTTGTAGGAAGTTGAAATGTTTACTAAACCGTCTTTTCGAATATCAAAAACTGTTGCATCATAGTCTTTGCTGGCTGCGTTGATCCTCTCAATTCCTCGTTCTTTGAGCCAATTAACATACTCACTATCAACACCATTTTTCCAAGGTAGACTATCCGAAGTTTGAACAATCAAACTCGGACTCAAATTTTTAATGAAATCCTTGGTATTTGATTTGTTTGTATCATGGTGATGATTAAACTTCATCAAATCAACTTTTCCAATAAGAGGTCCATACTTATCTTCCGCTCCATGCACATTATCTAAGTCGCCCCCAAGGTAAATTTTCTTGCCATTGACTTTCACTACACTAATCAGGGAATTGGAATTGTCATCCCAAATTTTCTTTAATTCACCTGATGAATCAGTTTCATTTTCATAGTTATAGAGTTGAATATCCATGTCCCCAAACTGAAAATGAGCATCTTCCTGTGTGATGTTTTGAATAACTGAAACACCTTTTTCTGAAGCAGTCTGTAAAACCTTATCATAACCGTACAGATTATCCCATAGACGTTCAGAATTAGTAATACGACTATCACTATATTTTTTAAGATAGACTCGGTCAACTGGATAGGTAGACAGTAATTCATCAACATTTCCAATATGATCACTGTGGGTATGGGTCACCAAAATAAAATCAAGTTTTTGAACACCCAATTCCTTCAAACGACGAAAGACACGGTCTGTTAGAACATGCTTATAAGACGTTTCAATTCCTTCTCTCCATGGATAACGAGAATCACTTCCATCTGGGAAATCATAATCTTCTCCTGTATCCACCATGGCAAAATGTCCATTGCTTTCAAGAATAATCGCATCACTGCCACCTTCTTGAACATTGATAAAGTGAATTTTATTTCCTGAACTTTCTTGAGCTTGAACATTTCCATACCATGACAAACCTAAAAAAGCGCCTGCAAGTGCTAAACTAATCAATTTCTTTTTCATTATTGCTCTATTAGAATTCCTTTTTGATTAAAATAATATCTTTTTCCATCAATTTCGTTCCAACCGATAGAATAATTTCCTGTAGAATCTGGTGCTTGGTACCACCACTCGCCATTAGATTTCTGATGCCATCCCGAAACAAACGATGGTATTTTTTTATATTGTTTACTTATATCAACTATGCCATTTTGTCTAATATCAAAAACAGTTGCATCATATTCTGTACTAGCTGCATTTATTCGCTTTATCCCTAAACTATCTAACCATGCTATATATTCAGGGTTGTCTACAATAGGACTATCATAAAAACCTGGAACAGCATCACTTGTCTGCACTATGATTTCTGGAGATAGATTTAATATAAAGTTTTTTGTATTTGATTTTTCGGTATCCTTATGATGATTAAACTTCATCAAATCAACTTTTCCAATGAGAGGACCATACTTGTCTTCTGCTCCATGAACATTATCTAAATCGCCCCCAAGGTAAATTTTCTTACCATTGACTTTTACCACGCTAATCAAGGAATTAGAATTATCATCCCAAATTTTCTTTAATTCACCCGATGAATCAGTTTCATTTTCATAATTATAGAGCTGAATATCCATGTCCCCAAACTGAAAATGAGCATCTCCCTGTGTGATGTTTTGAATAACTGAAACACCTTTTTCGGCGGCAGTCTGTAAAACCTTATCATAACCGTACAGATTATCCCATAAACGTTCAGAATTAGTAATACGATTATCACTATATTTTTTAAGATAGACTCGGTCAACTGGATAGGTAGACAGTAATTCATCAACATTTCCAATATGATCACTGTGGGTATGGGTCACCAAAATAAAATCAAGTTTTTGGACACCCAATTCCTTCAAACGACGAAAGACACGGTCTGTTAGAACATGCTTATAAGACGTTTCAATTCCTTCTCTCCATGGATAGCGAGAATCACTTCCATCTGGGAAATCATAATCTTCTCCTGTATCCACCATGGCAAAATGTCCATTGCTTTCAAGAATAATCGCATCACTGCCACCTTCTTGAACATTGATAAAGTGGATTTTATTTCCTGAACTTTCTTGAGCTTGAACATTCCCATACCATGACAAACCTAAAAAAGCGCCTGCAAGTGCTAAACTAATCAATTTCTTTTTCATTCTTACTTCCTTAATTTCTCCAAGGTTTCCTTAAATATCTCTGGGATATCTGCTGTAAATTCCAAGGTCTCACCTGTTCTCGGATGGGTAAATCCTAGAGTCTTGGCATGGAGAAACTGTCCATGCCCCTTAAGTGTCTTGCGTGGACCATAGACTTCATCACCAGCGACTGAATGGCCAATATAAGCCATGTGAACACGAATCTGATGGGTGCGCCCTGTCTCCAGTTGCAACTCTACTAAGCTATAATCACCAAAGCGTTCCAAGACGTGAAAACGGGTAACTGCAGGCTTACCTTTAGCAGTCACAGCCTGTTTCTTACGGTCTTTTTCACTACGACCAATCGGTGCTTCAATGACACCGCGATCATTGGGCAAATTTCCATGAACAATCGCCCAATATTTGCGGAGAGACTTTTTATCCTTGAGTTCTTGGGCAAGTGCTAAGTGCGCCTCATCATTTTTAGCAATCATGAGAAGACCTGACGTATCCTTATCAATACGGTGAACAATTCCTGGACGCAGAACCCCATTGATACCCGACAAGTCCTTAATATGGTACATAAGGGCATTTACCAGAGTTCCACTAGTATGACCAGCACTCGGATGCACCACCATCCCCTGGGGCTTGTTAACGACAGCAACGTCCTCATCTTGGTAGATGATTTCTAGTGGAAGATCCTCAGCCACATACTCTAAAACCTCTGGCTCTGGCACATGGTAAGTGACGACATCGCCCTCTTGGACAGTGTATTTAGCTTTCTTGACTTGGCCATTGACCAAGACCTGTCCTGATTTAATTTGTTCATTCGCGAGACTGCGTGATAATTCTGTTAAATCCGACAAAGCCTTATCTAAACGCAGGCCACCAGTTTCAATTTTAATTTCCATTTATTTCCTCTTTTAGCATTGCAATCAATAAAATAATCACTCCAACCGTCAGATAGCTATCTGCCACATTGAAAATTGCAAAATTGATAAAGTCAAGGTGGATCATATCCACAACAAATCCCTGACTCACCCTGTCAATAAAGTTTCCAAGACCACCTGCGATAATCAAGGTCAAACCCAAGACCATCCAAAGTGAGTTCTCCATGTGTTTATGTAGATACCAAATGGCACCTACCACGACAACCAGAGTAATGACAGCGAATAAGAACTGCTGATCTTGTAAGATAGAAAAGGCTGCCCCTCGATTTTGCAGGTAGGTCAAGCTAACGAAATTGGGAATCCAAGAACGAACTTCACCCAGTGGAATCTGTTGGACGATATAGGATTTAACCAACTGATCCAGACCAATCAAAAGCAGTACAATGACTGCCACTATTCCTCTTTTTTTCATGATTTCCTCTTCTGATCAAAATATTCTTGCATGACTTCTACGAAGAGAGTCCCAGCTTGACTCAGCTCCACTTCTTCACGTTTAACATAGACCATGCGATTATCTAGGTTATCCTTGAGACGAATAACTGTGATGCCATTCACACTGTCACTATCTAAAAATCCAGAACCTGTTGCATAAGCATCCGTCCGCTCCAAAATGCCATTTAAGGTGGCACGGTCTGTCACATTGAACATCTGCGAGCTCGCACTAGTATCAACAAAGTTCTCTGAATAATAAAGGTACTCATCTTTCTCTTGAGTGAAACGAACCGTTGGTAAATCCGCTAAATCCTCCATGACTAATTCCTCTTTCTGGGCTAAAGGATGACCCTCACGGAGATAAATATGGGTATGGAAAGGAATCAATTCAATGACCTCCAGACCTAGCTTTTCAACCCGTTGCATAATCCCCTTTTTATTTTGATTGTTGAGGTAGATAATCCCAATCTCACTATGCCCTTGCGCTACTTCGTCTAAGATTTGAACAGTAGTTGATTCAAAAATACGAAAGTTCTTATAATCAGGATAGCGCTCTGAAAAAGCCGTAATCGTCGGTGGCAAGAAGTCATAGTGCTGACTAGCAATGGAAAATTCATCTTTTTCTTCCTCAGGATTGGCATACTGATTTTGAAAAATATCAAATCCTTTAACCAATTCTTGCGCTTTTTCATAGAATTCCATACCACGACGGGTCAAGAAAGTCCCTGAACTGGTCCGACGAAAAATCTTAAAGCCCAATTCTTTTTCCAAATCACGAACAGAAATAGACAGACTCGGCTGACTAACATACATCTTTTCAGCAGCTTCACGAAAAGTACCGCTATTGGCAATGGCAACAACATAGCGTAATTGTTGAATGTTCATCTTCTACCCCCAACTTCTTTATCTTTTCATTATACCATATTTTAGAAGTTTTCCAAAAAGTAAAAAAGAACATCCTATTCTTCTTAACTATCTTCACTATCTGCCTTTCTCAAGCCAATCTTATTTTCAAAATCAATTCAAAAAAATAACTGGATACACACCACTCCAATATCGAAAAGAAAAACGTTGACTATTTGTGAAAAAAAGAAAATGCCGGAAAGTTCCGACATTGTTTTAGTAAGCTAACTTCCTGAAAATAGGAGTAACCATACATTCCAGAAGGCAGTGATATTGATGAGAATATGAACTAGTATTGGATAGTAGAGATTTTTTGTCATGCGATACAGTAGAGCTAAAATGAGACCTCCACTAGCATAAATGAAAAAAGCAAGAGGTGTTAAAGCAAAATTGATATGAATATAACCGAAAATAATAGCAGAAAGCAAGACATCTCCGTACCAAGGCGAGTTTTTGAAAAAGGTTGTCATAAGCACACCGCGGTAAATCAACTCCTCAGCAATAGGGCCGATGAAGCAAGCTATGAGCAAGAAATAGGGTAATTCCTGTCTCCCCATCATTTCTATCGTTTCATTCAAAGAAATTTGATTTGAAGACGAGGGTATGAAATAAGACAAGAGGAAGTCAGACATATACAAAATGATGTAACCCAGTAAAAGGTAGATAAAGTGCCTCAGCTGCCATTTGAAATGAAAAGTCTTCTTTCCTGCAAAAACTAGTAGATAGATGACCGCTAATAAAAGACCTCCACTCTCCATCCAAAGCAGAATCTGAAAAAATTCACGACTTGCTGGTAGATAGGGCTTTGCGAGGTGATTGAAAATTCCCCAAAACCAAGTTGATTTGTAAAAAATTAAGGATAATGCTAGTAAAATCTGAATAATCCGTTTTTTCATATTAAATCCTCTGTTTTCTCCATATTCCTAATAAATTTTACTTAAAATCTCACAGGACTTCCTTTGCAAAGATGATTGCCTCCTCCAATATATCCTAAATCATAGGTTCCTCTGGGACAAAATCCATGAACCGGCATAGTTAATACCGGCTCTATTTGCCAAGGAAAATAACCATTAGGTTCTTTTCCATAGGGATCTGCTCCACCTTGTATCAGCTCTAATTCTTCATTTGTTAGATTTATATTTTTTGTCATTAAAATCATGATATATTTCCTCCGTTATTGTTTAGATTAGTTGAGTAATCTGATACTCATACCTACTTACAAAAAAACTATTTTAAGCTAGTTTTTTTATGCTTGTCTAGTTGCAACATTGACAATTTTAGTATAGCATATCTTGGCCAAATATCCTCTTCAAATCATGAATTGTTATCAAAACATCCTAAACTGTAAAATCAATTAGCCCCAAGCTTTCTATCAATTTCTTCTCCAAAATATGCTATAATAATACCAAAAGATAAAGAAGGAAGTCTTATGATTAAACTACTAGCCTTGGATATGGACGGAACCCTCCTCAATGAAGCCAAGGAAATCCCACAAGCTCATATTACTGCTATTCACCAAGCTATTGAAAAAGGTGTCAAACTGGTTCTCTGTACAGGTCGCCCGCTTTTTGGTGTCCTCCCCTACTATCAAAAACTGGGGCTTGATCTCCAGAATGAGTATGTGATTGTTAACAACGGTTGTTCAACTCACCAGACAAGTGATTGGGGGCTAGTCGACTGGCAAGAACTCAGTCCAGCTGACATCGAATACCTCTATGAGCTTGCTGAAAAAAGTGAGGTTCAGTTGACACTTTTTGACGAGACTCATTATTTTGTCCTCGGTGGCAAGCCTAATGAAATTGTTCAAAATGATGCTAAACTAGTCTTTTCAGACCTGACTGAAATTTCTCTTGAGGAAGCGACTAGTGGCAAGTACCGGATGTTCCAAGGGATGTTTTTGGGCACCAGAGAGCAAACAGACGATTTTGAAGAGCGTTTTGCTGGGGAACTCTGTCAACGATTTAGTGGAGTTCGTTCACAGCCTGTTATTTATGAAGCCATGCCACTTGGTACGACAAAGGCTACTGCTCTTTCTCGACTAGCAGATATTTTGAAGATTGATTCCTCAGAGATTATGGCTATGGGCGATGCTAATAACGATATCGAAATGCTCCAGTTTGCAGGGCTTGGTATTGCTATGGGAAATGCCAGCGATTATGTCAAATCTCTTGCGGATGCTGTTACAGCCAGCAACGAAGAAGACGGCGTTGCGCGTGCCATTGAGAAATATATTTTATAGTAAAGAAGCCCAGTTCATATCAACTGGGTTTTGATATTTAAGAATTCCTAAAACTTTAGAAACTCTTTAGAAATCCTTGAGCTTTCTTTGATTTCTATGCTTTATACTAAAGTTAACAAAATAAATCAAAAGGAGAGAATCATGAAAACAGTACTTGATATTCATGGATTGTCCAAAAACTTTGACAAACAAGCTATTCTTCAGAATCTTCATTTAACGATAAGAGAGGGAGATATTTATGGACTTATTGGAAAGAACGGAGCTGGGAAAACCACCTTGATAAAAATCATTACGCAACTACTGTTTGCGGATAAAGGGACTGTTTCCCTCTTCTCTAGCCAAACGGAAAATGAGTGGACCAAGGCTCTATCTCGAGTAGGTTCTGTTATCGAATCGCCTGTAGCTCATAATCACTTAACAGCCTATCAAAATCTGAAATATTACTGTATGATTCGTCATATTCCAAATGCTGATCAAGTCATTCGAGAAACGCTGGACTATGTAGGTTTGTCAGATACAGGTAAGAAAGTCTTTCGTGATTTCTCGCTAGGAATGAAACAAAGACTTGGTATCGCCATTGCCCTTCTATCCAAACCAGACTTCCTGATCTTAGATGAACCTATCAACGGTCTTGACCCAATCGGTATCAAAGAATTTCGACTAATGATTCAACGGCTCAATCAAGAAAAAGGGATAACCATTCTCATCTCTAGCCATATCTTGTCAGAACTCTACCTCGTAGCTAATCGTTTTGGTATTTTAGATCAAGGCAAGATTATCCGTGAAATCAGCAAGGCTGAATTTGAAACACTAAGTGAGGATTATATTGTGCTTAAGACAGCCGACCAAGAGAAAGCTTGTCAAGTATTGAAAGAACAAATCCAGCTCCAGTTCAAGGTTGTTAATCCTGAAAACGAAATTCACATCTTTGGTCAGGAACAAGATGTCAAACAGATTCTCAAGGAATTAACTTTGGCAGATGTTGACATTGACGAGATTTACTATGCCCGTCAAAACCTAGAAGAATACTTCACTCAATTGGTCGAATAGGAGGAAAATCATGATACATACCATTCAAGCAGACTTTTACCGTCTTTTCCGTTCCAAAGGATTCTGGATTACAGAGTTCATTCTCTTTGCTCTCATGCTAATGGGTGCAAGTATAGGAGCTACGGGTCATCTGATGGCAATCCAGGCAGAAGAATCAGAAATTCCAACCCAAGGTTGGAATGGTGTACAAGCCCTGATCAACGCATCTAGTCAAGGTTCAAACCTCGTTTTTCTCTGCATCATCCTAGCCTGCCTCGTTCTCGGAGTTGATTTAATCGGAAAGCTCTATAAAAATAGTTTGACAGTAGGTGTTTCTCGTACAGAGTTTTTCCTTGCTAAAGCCTTTGTAGTGGCTTGTATTGCACTTTTGCAACTTATCATCAGTCTTGTGATTGCCTTTGTTCCAGCAACTATCTTAAATGGATTTGGAACTATGCCTGATGGCTTTATCGGAAATCTACTGATAACCATTTTCCTTCAATTATTTTGCCTCCTTGCTTGGCTTTCCATTGTTTCCTTTATTCTCTATGTTAGCCATTCTTATCTTGCAGTATTTATTGGTTATTTTGTCAGCTCGATCTTACTTTCTATGCCAATGCTCATTTTTCCAAGTATCAAAATTTTGCCATATTTATCATTGCAATTTACTTATGCTATGACTGCTAATAGTGAGTCAATTCTCTACACATTTATAGGTAGCTTAGCTGTTATTGTAATCTTTAATATAAGTGGATTGATAGTTTTCAAAAAGAAAAGTCTATAAAAAAAGACCTCCTCTAGCCTACAGAGGAGGTTCCTTTTCGTTAAAAGTAAATACAAACCGATAACCACTGTCCATCTGTGCTTAGTTTCATCTCTGCACCGAGAAGATGACATAATTCCTCAGTGATATAAAGGCCTAAACCAGAGGATTCTTCCGTATCAGATAGATTTTCAGAATAAAAACGGTTGCTGAGATTTTCTATTTTTTTGATGGGCTGTTTGACAAGGTTTGCAATCTCTAAGACAAGCTGTCCCTTTTCCTTTCTCAAAGATAGACGCGCTTCTTCCTTGCCATGTTTGAGGACATTTCCAAGCAGATTTTGTAAAATTCGATCCAGCAAGTCTTCATCAGTTCTCATTTTTAAATCATCTTCAACCTTAAAATCAAGCGTGATATTCGCCGCTTGAAAAACATCATAATAAGCCAGAGTCTTTTTGGTGATAAAAGTTGAAAAATCCACTTCTTCCAGTTTCGGTTTGACAGCCCCTTCCATCAAACGACGATATTCTAGGAGTGCCTCCAAACGTTTGGAAACTAAATCAAGATGATTGGCAATTTTTTGTAGGGTTTCTGCTTGGTTTTCAGGAGACTTTATCAATTGTTGCGTGTAGCCTGAAGCGATAGTCAAAGGCGTCCGAATATCATGGGCGATATTGCTGATGGCCATATCCAGAGTCTGTTTTTCCCTTTTCATAACCAATCGAGATTGTTCCACTTCCTGAAATAGATTATCAATCTGCTGGTAGAGATGTAAAAAATGTTTGGAAAAAATGCTGACTCCGACTCTTTTCATACTACCTGTGAGAATCTTGTCTTCAATCTGTTGACTCAAGTTTTTAAGTGCTAGATGGTAGCGAATCAATGCAATCGATAAAATAATTAGGAGTACTAGTAGGACAAAAATTATCATGTAGGTCATTGCTTGTCTCCTTTTAATCTTACCCCAACGCCCCAGATGGTTTCAATATATTCTTGATTTGGGTCAAGCTGGTTTAATTTTTTACGAAGATTACTCAAATGCGTATTGAGGGTATTATCTCCAGGTAGGTAGCTCTCCTCCCAGACCAATTCATACAGTTCTTCCTTGGTGAAAATTTTCTTAGGATGTTTAAGGAGAGTTTGGAGAATCAAGCATTCTTTCTTGGCAAGGCGAATCGTTTCCTGGTTATTTTTGATTTCAAAACTTTCTGCATCAAACTGGATATTTTTCAAGTTTTGTGGCAGATTTTCAGTTTTTACTATTTCCACAGGCTGTTTTTCTGCACTTTGGCGTAACTGAACAGTAACTCTAGCAAAGACTTCATCCAAATCAAAAGGTTTCACTATGTAATCATTGGCACCATCTAAGAGATATTGACTGATTAGCTTCTTATCGCTCAAAGCCGTTAGCATAATGACTGGAGTTTGACTTTGTTCCCTGATGGCTTTTAAAACCTGATCCCCATTTTTCCCAGGAAGCATGATATCTAGCAAAACGAGCTCAATCCCACCTTGGTCAAAACGCATGATTCCTTCTGTACCGGAAAAGGCTTGAATTACCTCATGCTCCTCAGTAAGAAGTGTTCGCAAAATCTCTTGAATGTCACTATTGTCTTCAATAACCAATATCCTAGCCATAAATACCAACCTTTCTGCAACTATTATAGCATGTTTTATTGATAAAGCTTAAATAGAAAAGCTCCTCGCATTAAAGCGCGAGAAAGCCTTAGAGGGTTAAAATGTAAAATTCACTTGCTAGATGACCTAGTATCTTATAGTTGCTAGTAAAAACGAGTCTAGCATAATAAATCTCTCATTTCTCCCCTACTAGTCCGTAATTCGTCGATACATTTCTGGTCTTCTATCTCGAAACAAGCCCCAGTTTAGGCGTTCGCCTGCTCCCTTGTCAAGATCATAAGTAGCTAACAGAACAGCTTCTCCTTGTCTTTCAGCTCGCTCTAGAATAGCTCCTGTTTCATCCGTCATAAAGGATGAACCGTAGAAGTCAAGACTGGAACTCTGTCCACCATTTTCCTCACTAGGAGTGACTTCCTCCAAACCATAACGATTGGCTGCAATAACTGGGACAATATTTGCTGCTGCGTGTCCTTGCATGGTACGTTGCCAATGACCACAACTGTCCGTATCTAGGATAGGCTCAGAGCCAATAGCAGTTGGATAAAAGAGCAATTCAGCACCATTCAATGCAAGACAACGGGCTGTTTCAGGGAACCATTGATCCCAACAGATACCGATCCCAATCTTAGCATAGCGAGTATCCCAGACCTTGAAACCTGTATTGCCAGGCGTGAAATAGAATTTTTCTTGATAGTAATGGTCATCTGGTATGTGGGTCTTTCGATAAACGCCCAGCACTTCTCCATCTGCATCAATGACGGCAATAGAGTTATACAAGACATTGCCATCTTTTTCATAGAAACTGATTGGTAAAACAACTTTTAGTTCCTTAGCAATCACCTTAAAATGCTGAATGGCTGTATTGTCTGTCACCGACTGGGCATGTTGGTAGTAGTCATACTGACGTTCCTGACAGAAATAGGGACGTTCAAACAATTCGGGTAAAAGGATAATTTGTGCACCTTGTTCTGCAGCCTGACGTACTAAACGCTCCGCTGTTTGAATATTTGTTGCCACATCCTTGGCACATTGCATCTGAATGGCTGCAACTCTTACATTTCTCATCTTTTTCTCCTATTCTGGGATTTGTTGGGTGATACAGTGGATATTGCCACCACCTAAAAGAATATCTCTGGCTGGTATTCCGACAACTTTACGGTCTGGGAAACACTTACTGAGGATATCTAAGGCCACTTGGTCATTGACATCCTCGAACTGTGGAACCAAGACTGCCTTGTTGGCGATATAAAAGTTTACGTAGGAAGCTGCTAGTCGTTCACCTGCGTATCGCTCTTCTTCTCCTTCTTCATAGATGTAGCCTGGCAGATCCTCTTCGGTTACAACTTGATGAAGAGCTGGAATTGGAAGTTTATGAATGGTAAACTTCCGTCCTTTTGCATCTGTCTCTTGCTCTAAGAGTTCGAGATCTGCTTTTGACATGGCATATTGAGGATCACTTTCGTCGTCCGTCCAAGACAAGACAAGTTCTGCAGGACCAACAAAGGCAGCAACATTGTCAACGTGTTCATTGGTTTCATCCTGATAAATACCATAAGGAAGCCAGATAACTTTTTCAGCACCAAGGCTCTCTAATAAGGTACTCTCGATTTCCTCTTTACTTAGATGAGGATTGCGTCCAGGGCTTAGAAGGCAACTTTCAGTCACAAGAATGGTTCCTTGACCATCGCTATGAATGGCTCCGCCTTCAAGGACGAAAGGCTTAGCATCGTAAACAGGCATTTCCAAGGCCTCAGCAAAACGACTGGCTACTTGGTCATCATCTTCATAATCTTGATAAAGACCATCATAGGTGCCACCCCAGGCATTAAAAGCCCAATCGACTGCCAACTTTTCTCTTTTATCATTGACAAGAATAGTTGGACCTGTATCACGCGCCCAGGCATCATTGGTAGGAATGTCTAAATAAACAGCGCTATCTCCAAGGTAGTCTTGGGCTTCAGCTAAGTAGTCTTGGTCCACCAAAAGATAGACTCTTTCTCCTTCTGCTATGGTTTTGATAATCTGACTAAATGCTCTTTTAGCAGCTTTTCCTTGAAAAGGCCATGAACCTGGTCGAGTCGGCCATATCATGAGGGTACCATGATGGGGTTCGTACTCTGCTGGCATGTGATAGCCTAATTTTTTTGGACTGTCCATCATGATAATCTCCCTTTAAAGTCTTGATAACCAAAAGATTTGACTAAGTTGCAGTCTCCCTGTTCGTCCATGAGATAGAGACTTGGCAATCCAATACCATTAAAGGTATTATTTTTGACAAAAGAATAAATAGCCATGTCTTCAAAATAAAGTCTATCACCGATTTGAACTGGATTTTCAAAGCTATAATCACCAATCACATCGCCTGTCAGACAGGTATTAGAAGAAAGTCTATAGGTATGGGCTTTTTCCTGTGCCTCAGAGCCATTTCTCAAAGGTGGACGATAGGGCATCTCAAGTACGTCAGGCATATGGCAGGTCGCGGAGGCGTCTAAAACCAAGATTTCCATACCGTTTTCGACAATATCTAATACCTCAGTTGCTAGATAACCTGCATTGAGCGCAATGGCTTCACCCGGCTCGATATAGATTTCAAGATTGTAAGTTTCTCGGATACGTTTGATTTCAGAAATCAGCAAATCCACATCGTAACCTTCTCTTGTGATGTGGTGTCCGCCCCCCATATTGAGCCACTTTACCTCATGTAAGTACGAACCAAATTGCGCTTCTACTGCTTTCAAAGTTGTTTGTAAATCATCTGCTCCCTGCTCGCAAAGGGTATGAAAATGAAGACCATCCACCAAATCTAGTAAATCACTAGGAATCTTGTCTAGAGTGACTCCAAAACGAGAGCCTGGTGCACAAGGGTCATAGAGCGCGTGATCACCCTGAGTTGAACACTGAGGATTGAGACGTAAACCTACACTGATACCAGCTTTCCGACAACGAGCCCCATGTTTACGCAACTGTCTCTCAGAGTTAAAAACGATATGGTCTGTTATCTCAAGCAATTCCTCCAAGTCTGCATCCTTGAAAGCTGGCGCAAAGACATGGACTTCCCCTTGAAATTCCTCTCTAGCTAGCTTAGCTTCATAGAGTCCACTAGCTGTCGTACCTGATAGATACTGGCTAATCAAGGGATAGGTTTTATAGAGGGAATAGGCCTTCTGGGCAAGCAAAACCTTGCAACCAGCTTCTTCTTGTACATATTGTAGAATGCGGCAGTTTGATTCTAACTTTGCCAAGTCAATGACGTAAGCTGGTGTTGGTACTTGTTCTAGCTTCATTAGTCCACCATTTGTGGATTTTCAACCACAACCCAAGGCAAACCGTACTCATTCAAAGCTTCCATAAATGGATCTGGATCCAATTCTTCAAGGTTATACACTCCAGCTTGTTTCCAAGTACCGTTCATAACCAATTTTGTCCCAATCATGGCTGGAACGCCTGTCGTGTAAGAAATAGCTTGTGAACCAACTTCTGTGTAACATTCCTGATGGTCGCAGACATTGTAGATGTAGATGGTCTTTTCAACGCCATCTTTTACACCTGTAAAGATACATCCAATATTGGTTTTTCCGACTGTACGTGGACCAAGGCTTGCAGGATCTGGAAGTAGCGCTTTTAAAAATTGGATTGGAACAATTTCTTGACCGTTAAAGTTAATGGTATCCGTACGAAGGAGCCCAACATTTTCAAGACATTTCATGTGCGTCAAGTATGATTGACCAAAAGTCATAAAGAAACGAATGCGTTTGACTCCAGGAATGTTTTTGGCCAATGATTCAATTTCTTCATGGTGAAGGAGATACATGTCTTTTTGTCCAACTTGAGGGAAATCGTACTCACGCTTGATAGACATAGCTTCGACTTCAACCCATTTTCCATCTTCCCAGTAAGAACCTGGCGCAGAAACCTCGCGTAGATTGATTTCTGGGTTGAAGTTGGTCGCAAATGGATAACCGTGGTCACCACCATTACAGTCTAAAATGTCGATATAGTGGATTTCATCAAAATAATGTTTGAGAGCATAGGCAGAAAAGACACTAGTCACACCTGGGTCAAAGCCAGATCCAAGCAGAGCAGTCAAACCTGCTTCTTTGAATTTTTCCTGATAAGCCCATTGCCATGAGTAGTCAAAGTAGGCGGTAAAACCAAGTTCTTTGCAACGTTTTTCGTAGATAGCACGCCACTCAGGGTCTTCTGTGTCTTCTGCTTCATAGTTAGCCGTATCGATATAGTGAACACCTGTTTCCAAACAAGCATCCATAATGGTTAAATCTTGATATGGTAAAGCTACGTTCAAAACAGCTTCTGGTTTGTAGCTTTCAATCAGGGCAATCACTTCTTGAACCTTGTCAGCATCAAGAGCAGCTGTCTCAATCTTTGTACTTGTTTTGCCTTCCAATTTAGCTTTCAAGTCATCACATTTTGACTTGGTACGGCTAGCAATCATAATTTCTGTAAAGGTTTTGCTATCTTGACAAATCTTTGAAATAGCAACTTGGGCAACGCCCCCACATCCAATAACTAATAAACGACTCATTTTTTTCCTTCCTCTTCTTCTAAAATGTCCTCAACATACTTGGGTAACATAAAGGCTCCCACGTGTAAGTTTGCAGTGTAGTATTCTGTGAAAAGCTGGCGTTTTTTCCAGCCTTCCTTGTCAAAATCTTTAACAGGGTGGTATTTTTTCGATGCAAATCCAAACAACCAATAACCAGCAGGGCTGGTTGGGATATGGGCCTGATAGACCCGACTGATTGGAAAGGCTTGATTGACCTTGCGGTGCATGCTTCGACAAGCTGACTCATCCTCGTCAAAGAAGGGACTCCCATGCTGGTAAATCATGATGCCGTCTTCTTTCAAGGCTCTGTAACTGTTACCGTAAAATTCCTTGGTAAAGAGCCCTTCCGTATGTCCAAATGGATCTGTCGCATCGTTGATGATAATATCGTAGTCATCTTCGCAGTTTCGCAAAAAGCGTAGCCCATTTTGATAGTAAATGGTAACACGAGGGTCATCAAGTCCCGAAGCAAAGTCTGGGAAATACTCACGACAGACCTCAACCAACATCTCATCTGGTTCCACAATATCGATTTGCTCCAGTTCAGGATAGAGGGTTAATACTTGGGCAACACCACCGTCACCACCCCCAATAACCAAGACTTTCTTGGGATTTGGGTGGACAGCCATGGGAACATGAACGGTCATTTCATTGTAGACAAAATCATCCGCATCTGAGAACAAGACGTGCCCATTTAAAATTAGTATTTTCCCAAAAGCTGGTGTATCCAAGACTTCGATATCCTGCCATTCACTTTTACCAGCGTAGAGTTGCTTGGCTGTTCTCAGGGACAATTTCACATCTGGAGTATGAACTTCAGAAAACCATAAATCCATCTAGTTCTCCTTTCTCTTAATGACGTTGATGTGATTGACCTCTGGATCTTCCGTCCCTTGGAGGGAGCAACCACGTTCCTTGGCAAATTGGATATAGTCGACAATTTCTCGTGTAATGCGTTCTCCAGGAGCCAAGACAGGAATACCTGGAGGATAGCACATGACAAATTCCCCACAGACCTGTCCAACAGATTCGTCTAAAGACAAACTTTTTCTCTCTGAATAGAAGGCTTCCTGAGGAGAAAGGACCAACTCGGGCTGGATATATTCTCCAGCTATCAAGTCCTTCCCATCTCGTGAATAGAGTCTCTTGATATCAGCCAAAGCACCGACCAAGCGCTCGATGTCTTGGATACGGTCACCAATCGAAATATAGGCCAAGATATTGCCAATATCACCAAACTCAATCTGAATGTCGTATTCGTCTCGCAAGAGGTCGTAAACCTCGATACCTGTTAAGCCAATACCCTGAGTGTAAACTGACAACTTGGTCACGTCAAAATCGCAAACGGACACTCCGTCTATTAACTCTTTTGAGTAGGCATAGTAGCCACCTATGGCATTGATTTCACGACGAGCGTACTCGGATAGCTCGATGACCTTCTCAAAAGACTCTTTACCACGAAGGGCTAAATTCCTACGTGAAATATCCAAACTAGCCATCAACAAGTAAGAGGCGGATGTTGACTGGGTCAGATTGATAATCTGACGTACGTACTCGGGATTCATCTGCTCCCCGATTAAAAGAAGCGAACTTTGTGTCAAACTCCCACCAGACTTATGCATAGAAACTGCTGCCATATCAGCACCTGCATCCATAGCAGAAATTGGAAGTTTATCAGTGAAATGCAAATGCGCTCCGTGGGCTTCATCTACTAAAACCATCATGCCAGCTTCATGAGCCATTTCTGTCAAACCCTTTAGGTCTGAACAGATTCCGTAGTAAGTGGGATTGTTAATCAAAATGGCCTTGGCATCTGGATGGTCCTTTATGGCCTGGGCTACTCGGTCATTTTCAAGACCTAAAGCGATACCAATCTTAGGATCTACACTCATCTCGATATAGATGGGAATGGCACCACATAGAACCAGCGCATTGATGGCAGATTTATGGACATTTCGTGGCAGAATAATCTTATCTCCAGCCTTGCAGGTTGACAGAATCATAGTCTGCACCGATGAAGTTGTTCCACCAATCATGAGAAAGGCATGGTTAGCTCCAAAAGCATCCGCCGCTAGCTCCTCTGCATCCCGAATAATCGAAATAGGGTGACCAAGATTATCCAAGGGTTTCATCGAATTGACATCAATGCCAACACATTTTTCACCTAACAGTTCGACAAGTTCTGGATTTCCCCGTCCGCGCTTGTGACCTGGAACATCAAAGGGAACAATCCTTTTCTTGCGTAACTTCACCAAGGCCTCATAAATTGGGGCTTGGTTTTGATCTAACTCTTTCAAGACATACTCCTTTCCATATTTTTAGTACCTTATGAAAACTAAGGAACTAAAGGTTGACTCATGAAAAAAGAGCAGGATTTCACCTGCTCTGCAATCTTCTGACGTTTTTATGTTTGTTTCTGTTGAGTATGTCTGTTCCCGATGTTTCCTAACTCTCTAGTAGCAAATATTACGTACTTTATTGATCGTTTCACAAGATGACGTGTGCTTTCACCACACTAAAAATTTATGAATTAGGACAAGTGTCCTAACATCAACTTATAAAAGTAGGCTTTTAACCCTATCAATAATGTGGTTTTTCAACCACGCTTCGGCATTCAACCCTGCCTGTCCGTAGGCATTTTTTACTCGGGTTTATATTTGCTAGAAAACATCATCTCATTTTCTAAGCTCCATTACTATATCATGTTTTTAAGAACTTGTAAAGCCTTTTACGAAAAAAATATAAAAAAGTTCGCAAAATATTTGGATTTTATTTGATTTAATACTCATTATTCTCTTGTAAACGATTATAAAGTGAACAAAATGTTTATCGTATTTAATTTAAAAATTCTATACTCTTTACCTTCGGTGTTTGATCTATTAGAGAAGATGTCGACATTTTTATATCATTAAAATCGTGCAACTTTTTTCAGATACTTTTAAAAGATTGATTTCATTACCTCTTTCCTTTATACTGGATAAAAAGGAGATTAGTATGTCAGAAACAAATCACGAAATCGATTCAAATTTTGCAGGTCGTTTAAATATCCTGCGTGCTGGTGTTCTTGGTGCCAATGATGGAATTATTTCCATCGCTGGTGTGGTTATCGGGGTTGCCAGTGCTACCAGCAATATCTGGATTATTTTTTTATCAGGTTTTGCAGCTATCTTAGCTGGTGCCTTTTCAATGGCTGGTGGAGAATATGTATCCGTTTCAACTCAAAAAGATACCGAGGAAGCAGCCGTTGCGCGTGAGCAGCTCTTGCTAGACCAAGATATGGAACTAGCCAAAAAATCCCTCTATGCTGCCTATATTCAAAATGGCGAGTGTGAAACATCAGCCCAACTTCTCACCAACAAAGCCTTTTTAAATAATCCACTCAAGGCTTTGGTAGAGGAAAAATATGGGATTGAGTATGAAGAGTTTACCAATCCTTGGCATGCTGCTATCTCTAGCTTTATTTCTTTTTTCCTTGGTAGCTTACCACCAATGCTTTCAATTACCATTTTCCCAAGTGAATACCGCATCCCTGCTACTGTCCTGATTGTCGGTGTAGCCCTTCTTCTCACTGGTTACACTAGTGCCAGACTTGGAAAAGCCCCAACCAAAACGGCTATGATTCGGAACCTTGCTATTGGTCTCTTAACTATGGGAGTTACCTTTCTGCTAGGACAACTTTTCAGCATTTAATACTCTTTGAAAATCTCTTCAAACC